>CAKQNH010000561.1 GCA_934255105.1 uncultured Pirellulaceae bacterium | reverse complement strand
GCCGAGCTCCTCTTCGATGCGCAGCAATTGGTTGTACTTGGCCATGCGATCGCTGCGAGATGCTGAACCGGTTTTGATCTGGCCCGTCGACAGCCCCACAGCCAAATCGGCGATGGTGGCATCTTCCGTCTCGCCACTGCGGTGGCTGGAAATCGACGTGTAACCGTTGCGCTGAGCCAACTGAATGGCGTCGATCGTTTCGCTCAGAGTGCCAATTTGGTTGACTTTGATCAGGATGCTGTTGGCGATCCCTTCGTCGATGCCGCGCTGCAGACGCTCGACGTTGGTCACAAACAGATCGTCACCGACCAACTGCACCTTGTCGCCCAGCTTCTCAGTCATCAGTTTCCAACTCTCCCAATCGTCCTCGGAGCAACCGTCTTCGATCGAGCAAATCGGGTATTTGTCGACCCACGCAGCCATGAAGTCGACCATTTCCCCCCCCGAGAGCTTCTTGCCATCGATCGTGTAGACTTTCTGCTTGGAATCGTAAAACTCGGTGGCTGCCACATCCAGGGCGATGAAGATCTGTTCGCCAGCGGTATAGCCCGCTTGCTTGATCGCCTCCATGATCAGGTCGAGCGCTTCTTGGTTGCTGCCCAAGTCGGGAGCAAAGCCACCTTCGTCCCCTACGGACGTGCTGAGCTTGCGGCTGCTGAGGACCGACTTCAGGTGATGGAAGATCTCTACGCCCGCGCGGAGGCCGTCGCTGAAATTGTCAAATCCCAGCGGCATGACCATGAATTCTTGGATATCGACCGAGTTGTCCGCATGCTGGCCGCCGTTGACGATGTTCATCATCGGCGCGGGGAGGATGTGAGCCGCAGTGCCACCCAAATAGCGATACAGTGGCAACTGCGTGTAGCTGGCGGCCGCCTTGGCCACAGCCAGCGAGGCGCCCAGGATGGCGTTGGCACCCAAGCGTTTCTTGTTCGGAGTCCCATCCAGATCGAGCATCATCTGGTCGATTTCTCGCTGCGCCACTGCGTCCATGCCAATGAGAGCATCGGCAATCTCGCCGTTGATATGCTCAACCGCTTTGGTTACCCCCTTGCCCATATAGCTGCTTTTGTCGCCGTCACGCAGTTCCCACGCTTCGTGGGCGCCGGTGCTGGCCCCGCTGGGAACCGCAGCCCGGCCAAACGACCCGTCCATCAATTCGACTTCGACTTCGACGGTCGGATTGCCACGACTGTCCAGAATCTGCCGTCCTTGTACACCTTGGATAATACTCATTTGCTTTGTCTTTCTTTTTGAACTTTGTGGCGTCTACTGATAGATTTGTACTGACAGCGTTTCTGTGGGGCACATTGTGTTCAAAAGCCGCCGATCGTACCAGATGGGGCTCGCGGGCTGTGCCGAGTTGAAGTTAGTGCCCAGGGCAGTCCAGGCCCAGGGCCAGTGCTCGCGGGCGGAGTGATTTGTGTGTACTATTGAAGCACCAAAATTTCCAGCGCGAGCTGTGCTGTCGCGGCTATGGGTAGCCGAAGTCGCCAGACTTTGGATAATCCAAGTGACAGTCCAGAGTCTGGCGACTTCGGCTACGATGGTTATTTCTCTTACGATGCTTAGTCACTTAGTAGATTTGCAGCGCAGATGTTCTCGGGATTGATCGAAGCCAAAACACAACTTGTGGCCCTGCTGCCCGAACCAGGGGGAGTTCGGCTGCAATTGGCGATGCCCGCCAGTTTTGACGACGTGTCCCTGGGAGACAGTATTGCCGTGCAAGGCTGCTGCTTGACAGTCATCGAATTGCCTGGCCAGCTCGGTGGCATGACAACGGCCGATGAGCAAGCCGGCGGGGCTGCCGAGAGGATGTTCAGCTTTCAAGCGGGTCGCGAAACGCTAGCCAAAACTAGCTTGGGAACCCGCCAGGCTGGCGACTGGCTCAACGTCGAACGCTCACTGGCGCTGGGGGATCGGATCGGCGGGCACCTGGTTACGGGACATGTGGACGGTCAAGGTGAACTGCTCTCGCGGGAGGATGAAGCCGAATGGTCGACGATGGTCTTTGGTGCCGATGCCGCGCTGATGCGACAGATGGCTAGCAAGGGCTCAATCACTGTCGACGGTGTCAGCCTGACGCTCGTGGATGTGACCGACGAGAATTTTTCCGTAGCCTTGATCCCGCACACTTTGCAGCACACCACCCTGGGAGAGCTCAAGCCGGGGGATCGAGTCAATTTGGAAACCGATTTACTGGCCAAATATGTCGAGCGACAGTTGACGCGATAAGCTGCACAATAGCCTTGAGCCCTTTGCCGTGCTTCGCAACCGCAATATTCATCATGCGTTCATTTCCGGTTCACACCCTGTTTCTTCTTCGATTCGCAAAATCTACCCTATGTCCGAACGGCAGACGCTCAGTTATCTCCAGAAACGCTTTGAGCTGGCGCGCATCGAGCCGCAGACTCGCTTCGGTCAGAATTTCCTGATCGACCTCAATCTGTTGGAATTGATCGCCAAGTCGGCAGATCTGGGCCCGCGCGATGTGGTGCTGGAAGTGGGGACTGGTCTGGGATCGCTCACCAGCCTGATGGCGCCGCGAGCCGGCCATGTGGTAACGGTCGAGATCGATCGAAACCTAGCTCGTTTGGCCCGGCAAGAGTTTGCGCGATTCGGCAATGTAACGCTGCTCGAGCAGGATGCGCTCAAAAGCAAGAGCAAACTGGACCCCGTAGTCATTGAGACGCTCCAGCAGCGAGTGGCTGCCATCCCCGGTGGACGACTGAAACTGGTCGCCAACCTACCCTATAACGTGGCCACGCCAATCCTATCGAATTTATTGGATATTGAACCGTGGCCGGTGCAGATGGTAGCCACGATCCAGCGCGAGCTGGCCGAGCGAATCACGGCCAAGCCACGCACCAAGGACTACAGTGCGCTCAGCGTATGGATGCAGGCGCAATGCCACGCGGAGATCATCCGCATCATGGGGCCGAAAGTATTTTGGCCGCGACCAAACGTAGAATCAGCCATCTTGGACATCCGCCCTCAGAAGATTTTGCGCAGTCGTATCGGCGATGTATCCTACTTCCACAGTTTGCTACGAGCCATTTTCACTCAGCGAAGAAAGTTCCTGCGTTCGGCCCTGCACAGCGCCGTGAAAGATCGCTTGGCCAAAAGCCAAGTCGATGAAGTGCTAGCTGAATTAGAACTCGATGCCACCGCACGGGCCGAAGAGCTCACGCCGCAACAAATGATCGAATTGGCAGACTTGGTGCAAAGGAAGGAAAACGCTGAGGGGCTGTGAGCTTGTGGTAAACTAGAACTTAGCAACAGCCCAGCCCTAACTGCTGCTATTCCGCTTCGCAACCGATGGCTCTTATGACCGACAATTCCAACTCCACAACACTCCCCTCGGGCACAACCATTGGTGCGTATTGCATCGAACGGCTCATCGCCAGTGGCGGCATGGCGGACGTTTATTATGCGGTCCACCAGCAGCTACATCGCCCGGCGGCGATCAAAATCCTACGCCCGTCGCTGGCTACTGATGAAGTCCATTTGCAGCGATTCATGCAGGAAGCTCGTGCGGCCGCTTCGCTAGTACACCCAAACATCGTCCAGGTCTACGACGTGGGGCAAGACGGCGAGCACCGCTATATCGCACAAGAGTTCATTCCCGGCAGCAATCTGCGGCAATACCTGTCCAGTCCAGCCGCCCCCAATGTGGCTCGACGCTCCGTCGGTACTGATAACTCTGCAGGCAGCGCACTGTCCAGTAACCAAGCCCCCTCAAGCCTGCCGTCACCCGACTCTGCACATTCGCTGCCGGGGCGGCAATTGCCCATTCGCGAAGCGCTGAGCGTGCTTCTGCAAGTGCTCGCTGCGCTAAATAAATCGGCAGCTAGCGGTATTGTCCATCGGGACATCAAGCCTGAGAACATCATGTTGACCCAGGACGGCGATGTAAAAGTGGCCGACTTTGGTTTGGCGCGGCTATTGCAGACCGACGATCCCCATTTGACGCGCGCCGGCACTACGCTTGGAACGCCGATGTACATGAGTCCCGAACAAATTCAGGAGGGACACGTCGACATTCGTAGCGATTTGTATTCGCTGGGCGTAACGCTGTAC
>CAKQNH010000560.1 GCA_934255105.1 uncultured Pirellulaceae bacterium | reverse complement strand
CACCACGAGATATCGCTCAGCCGGCGGCGGATCTGCTTCAACTTTGGCAGGTCATTGCAAATCGAGTTGATCTCGTTTTGCTTGGGCTCAAGTGCTTGTCCATCGCGTCCCTTGCGCTTCGGACAGAGCATCAGCCAGTGGCGAGCCACCTCCTCAGCGCCCCAGGTCGCCGCCACATCGGGCCGCGAACGCAGGATTTGGTGGAAATGATTGGACATGATCGAGAACCCGAGCAAATCTATCGCGAAGTACTTCGCCTGCAAAGCGATCAGGTCCTCGATCCAGCCCTTGCGGTGATCGTAGTTTTTACCTGTCACCGGATCGTCTCCAAACAACAGGCACCGCCGCACGACGCGATTGTAGACATGCACGGTATCGATTGCTTCTGGATCGAGCAACTCGTAGCGATTTAGACGGGCCATTGTGAGTACTCCGCTGTTGGGTAATAGCCAGGTACTAGCGCGCTATCTGCGGGGACCGCGACTTCAGCCGCTTGTCAAACTTCCAGTTAGCCGTTCGGCGCTCAGCCCGATTGGGGCCTATCTATATAGACGAATCGGAGCCGAAGTTCTTACGCGCCATTCACCAAAATTGCTAAAATACTTTCCCCCGACATAGTGCTGTGGCCCCAGAGTTTGACAAGAACCCGCGGGAGATTGACGACGTACTTGACTCGTTTTCGACGCGATTGTAGAGGAGGGCTGCATCGTCCGTCACGGCACAAGCCACTCGATACCCGCGTGGGTTGCCCGCAGTCGTTTGGCGCGGATGCTCGAACCCGCGCCCTCTTCGTAGTAGACGATCAGCACGCTTCCGTCCTTGAGGTTCACCATCGAGGGATAGGCGCCACCAACCGTATCCACCACGACATTGTCACTCCAGGTTTCGCACTCGTCCAAGCTGTAGTGCAAGCTGGTTGACGGCACACGGTGCGCCAGCAGGATGATGTCATCTTGCGTGCGAAGGAAATACGGGCAGTGACCCGCGAAGCCCATCGGTTTGGAGACACTCCATGTGTTGCCGCGATCTTTCGAGACGGAGAAACACATGGCCGGGCGCTGGGCAGCATAGAGCGTTCCGTCCTTCAGCTCAATGACGTCGGTTTCCGCAGCCAGCGGCGTTCCTCCATTGTCGATATCAATCACGTCGCCCCACGTCCGGCCCTCGTCGTCGCTGATGACAACCGCCCCATTAGCCGAACCGTTGTCTTGCCGGTAGAGCCCCAGAATTAGCCGTCCGTCGGACAGTACACGGATCGGAGAACTGCAATACGCATCTCGAGCGATCTGCTGCGGCGTGGACCAGGTTTGCCCCAGGTCATCAGAGGTGACCATCCAGGAGCCCAATGCCGTCCATTTTCGGCCCGCTTGATCTGCCTTTCGCAATGAGAAGAAGTTACAGATCAGCCGGCCGCTAGCCAACTGCACAATGGATGGGTCGCGATCGTCATCAGGCCCGTCGTACAGCACTTTGGCAGCACTCCAGGTGTGGCCTTCGTCGTCGGACGTGCAATAGCTAATGCGACCGCCTCGGGGCAACTGGTCGTTGGGCAACGAGACGTGACCATACCCGGCATAGAAGACCGTCATTAGCCGACCATCACTCAGTCGGCAGACATCGGGAAAGGCTTCATAGGCTCCCGCGCCTGCGTCCGTGCAAACATGAATGTACGATTTTGGCGGGATCTTCAAGTTGTCGGTGGTCTTGTGGCCAGCCCCCGTCACAACAATATCCTTGACATGAGCTCGGCCCTGATTGGCATAGAAGCCAATCCGTCCACTCTTCAACGTCGAGTCGGTCGCTTGAAACAGAGGCTTTCCGTTCAACGAGATCTTCAATGTGTCTCCAACGACTTGCAACTCACCTTCGTGCCACTCGCCGGCTGGTTTGTTCAACCCACCCGTGCGTTTAATTTCATTCCATGATGCGCCGGAATCAGAGTGAACAAGGATCGCCTGGTTGCGGTCAAAATGGACGTAATAATACGTGTCGGCATCCGCAGCACGCACGATGAATCCGCACGCAAGAACTCCACTGCCATCTGGCTCAACCAAGAACTTCGCACGCAACGTGACGTCGCTCCACTGCATGGGCTGAAAGAAAGCCCGCGACATCGCTTGCCGACCGTCCAAGACGAGCTCGCTATCGTGAATCATAGCACTGGAATCCGGAAACACCCAACCATCTTCAGCTCTGTCTGCCGACAGATCAATCGGCAATTCCTCAGCAACGCTCCCCAGTGATCCAAACGATAAAACAACGGCGGCCCAGCAACTCACGGCGACAAGAAAGTTCGAATTCATATAATACATTTCGGAGAATTAGGTTTGTTCACTCAAGTTTATTTACATTGCGGCCGGCACGGCGGAGGGCTCTCGACGTTCTCGTGCCCCATTGGTGCCAAGGCAGCCACATCCGCTCGCATCCATCCGCCTTTGCCTAGTAGCCCCACGTGGAACATCTCGCTCCAGCATATATGCTTTAAATACTAGAGAGTCACTCTGGCGTTTACTATAGCCCGTTATGGCGGTCAACTCGTCGGTTTCGGACATCTGATGTTCATAATGATATTCATTTATCCGACCCAATAACTTCGCGCGGTAACAGCAATGTCTCAACGCTCGTCGCGAGGAAGGGGGGGACCGTCATCAGCATTCGACTGCCTCGAGAATCCACGAACTTCCAAAGTTTTCCGTCCTGCCCCTCAGGCACCGGCACGCTAAAGTAACCAACAGCTTTCATGGTGCTAAAGTCGAACACAACGCTGTTGTCTCCGTCGAGCATACGGCCTCGCGTCGAGTCGGTGTAGCCGCCCACCACCGAGGTGCCGCGTGGGACATAGAAGTAGAGATCCCAACGCCCACCTAGCCGCATTGGATCTTCCAACGTGGAGCGAACCGTCACTGGCAAGTCCTGCGGAAAAATGACGCTCGTCATATCGCTACCGTCGTTCCACTCCACGCGATGCAGGCCGCTGTAGGGGCTCGTCAGGACGACCCTACGCTGCTCGCCGTCCGGAGAGACGCTATCGTCGTGGTCTACAGCTTCAAGTGTCGCTTCCTGTGGCGAATAGAGTGAAAACTTGACGTTGCCACGATCGCGATAGTGCTTGATCAGCCCTCCAGTAACTTGCAACTCGATCTGCTGTTGGTTCTCGGGAAGCCATGTGTAGATCTGCTGTCGGCCGCGGCCGCGCTCGTCATAGCTCCCGGGCGCAACAGGCGGTAGCTTCAACTGCGCCGCGGGCACCAGATCGTCACTGTACTTTTTCGCTTCAAAGCCAAGCACCGTCGGTTGGTTGCCCGCAATTCCCGCTGCCAGAATGTCGGCGATCTCCGCTGCAGCAAACGGTTCGCTGCTCTTCCAAGCCTCTACGTCTGGCGGCACCTGCACAGAGCGATCGCGGAATCGATCTCGCTCGCAGAGCGCTACCGTCGAGAGCATCATGCGATCCCGCATGCGATAGACATGTCGCCAAACCCGCTCGAATCCCTCCTGTCTTGGGCTGCCCTCGGCCTGTCGATACTGGCCATAGAGTTCCAGGTAGCGGGTGTAGAGCACCAGATCGTCGAGTCGAGCCCGCACCTGCGGATCAGTCGTTGATGTCCGAGCTTGATCCAAGCAGCGATACATTCGCGCAACCACATCCTGATGCGAACGAACCGCATCTTGGTCGCGATTGATCAAGTCGTAGAACGCACGCATCGGCTCTTTCGCCGCGCCGAATGCGTTGCCCAGAAAATCTTCGATCAGCGCGTCGACACGTTCGGCGTTGCCCACGTCCCACAGCAACTGTGGCGTGAGCCAGTGGCCCAAGCCGTTCGCTCCCCAACTATCCATGTTCTCTGAATTCATAAACCGTGCGCCGTGCTCGTAAAACCACGGTATTGTACGCGTGAGATACTCGATATTGCCGCCGCGAGCGCTGCGGGGCAGATCATGGCTCCAGGCAAATACGTCGTGATAGTCGCGGATACCCAGCACCGCACCTTGGCCTTGCCATCCTGCAACCAGTTCCTCGACCGAGTAGCCGCCGCGGATAAACGAGGTCGCCACGCTGATCACGACGTTGGGGTGTGCTGTGATGCTTGGCGGCGGGCTGTGTTCATTGT
>CAKQNH010000559.1 GCA_934255105.1 uncultured Pirellulaceae bacterium | reverse complement strand
AGCTTATCCCGCGGGGGATGACAAGCTGGAAGCTTATCCCGCGGGGGATGACAAGCTGGAAGCTTATCCCACGGGGGGCGACAAGCTGGAAGCTTATCCCACGAGGGATGACAAGCTGGAAGCTTATCCCACGGGGGATGACAAGCTGGAAGCTTATCCCACGGGGGATGACAAGCTGGAAGCTTATCCCACGGCTGGGATCTTTGGCCACACTCAATACAATTCACTGCGACTTGCATTAATGACCGCTTGCCTAACTGTTATGCTCAACTTGAAAACCACATGCTCAACTTGAAAACCACATGCTCAACTTGAAAACCACATGCTCAACTTAAAAAGCACCACTGACGAAAAATGGCTGACCCAAGTCGACCAGTCCCTAGCAGAGATATTGATCGATCACGCACAGTGCGAATACAAGGCTGCAGCCACAGCCATGAGCCTCATGGGATCGTATATCGCCAATCAAGATCTGTGTCGCGAAATGACGCTGATCGTCCAGGAAGAGCTCGAGCATTTTCACTTGGTCATTGCACTGCTGGAGCGACGCGGCATCCGGTTTGAGCGACAGCAGGCGAGCCATTATGGGCGTGAGCTCAACGCGCTGCTGCGCCCCAACGAACCCGATCGAGCCGTAGACCGACTGCTGGTCGCCGGCTTGATCGAAGCTCGCAGTTGCGAACGCTTTAATCTGTTGGCCGACCATGTGCAGGATCGCGAGCTGGCTGAGTTCTACCGCTCGCTGTTTGAATCCGAAGCGCGGCACCACACGACCTATGTCCGCTTGGCCAAGCTCTTCGCCGACGAGGCCACCGTCCGCGCCCGCTTGAGCGAGTTAGCCGAGCACGAGGCCACCATCATTGGACGCGGCAATCCGCTGCCACGCATGCACAGCTAACCATCGCACTGAAAATTGATACCCGAACCCTGGAGTCTGTAGCACAGTTCCATTTTGGTAGGAGCCCATCGAACTGAAATCGTTTAACGCCGAGCCGTAGCAGCCCAAACGCACAAGTAGTTATGGTCAATACTCGAGTCCCCGATGCACCACAGCGCCAACCAACCCTCAGTCGCGGCCCGTGGAGGCGACGGCACAAGCAGCGGTCGCAGACTGCGCTCATGTAAGCATCCTATTCAGCGATACACTTTCAACGACACACTCACATCATCTTAGAAAACCAATCATGTTCGGATCAGCATCCGCAGCCACTCCCCTACCCTGCCCCGCCCACTTAGCAGAATACGAACAGCAGATCGACGCGCTGATCGAAGTTGGCCGAGTCTTCTGGCACAGAGGCTGGAGCGTCGGTACCAGCAGCAACTACAGCGCGGTCGTGGGGAGCGACCCGCAGCAACTATTGCTGACCGCCAGTGGCAAGCACAAAGGCCGCCTGACTCGAGAGGATTTTGTACTCGTCGATGCCCATGGCCAACCGACCCAAGCGGGGCAACCCAAGTCATCGGCCGAAACGCTGCTGCACTGCGTGGCTGCGGAGCAACCGGGCGTGGGGGCCATTCTGCATACCCACAGCGTGTGGTCGACGGTTCTCAGCGATCGCTTCGCGCCCCAGGGAGGGATTCTGATCGAGGGTTACGAAATGCTCAAGGGGCTCAGTGGCGTGACCACCCACGAGCATGCGGAGTGGCTACCGATTTTTGATAATACGCAGGACATTCCCGCGCTAGCCGAACAGGTCCGCGCGGCGATACAAAAAAACGAACAATTGGGCCATCCAGCCTGGCATGGCTACATCATTCGCCGGCATGGTATTTATACTTGGGGCAAAGATGTCGACGAAGCTTTTCGGCAAATTGAAATCATCGAATTCCTGCTAGAGTGCATCGGACGCTCAGCCACGCTGGGGGCTTAACGACGGGCTCGGAATATCTCCCAGAACAACACGAGCCTGACGCGCCAGCGAGGCGAGGCACGCCGCCCCCTAGACAACTTTTCCTCGCGAACGCGTTTTGATGTTCCTTAGTTTGCACTGACTCCGTTGGCCAAAGGCCATATTTATCATAGCCAGGGGCATCGCCCCTGGAACTGATACCCACACGAACCGTTTTGGCCAACGGCCATAGTCAATCCGAGCTCACCCATTGAATATGGCCGTTGGCCCAAATGTTTTCGACCCCATGACCGAACAAACTCTTATGCCCAAACAACCCCCAGCCTCCGAACCAGTTGCAGTCGAACCTCCGCGTCCCCAGCGGGTGCACTCGATTGATGCCCTGCGCGGCTTCGACATGTTTTGGATTATCGGCGGAGACGCGCTGGCGGTCTCCATTTTGTCGCGACTGGACCAACCCTGGGCCGGGACGCTTGCCGAGCAATTAAAGCACGTCACCTGGGAGGGGTTTCGCTTCTGCGATTTGATCTTCCCGCTGTTTTTGTTCATGGTCGGCTGCGTGCTTCCGTATTCGCTGGAAAAGTATCGCGGCCAACCGCGCGCCGTCTACCTGCGCATTGCGCGGCGCGTCGCCGCGTTGGTTCTGTTGGGTCTGATCGTCAACGGGTTGCTCCGTTTTGACTGGGAGAATTTGCGATTGGCGGGCGTGCTGCAGCGGATCGGTATCTGCTATGGCTTGGCGGCATTGATTTTCTTACACACGCGACTGCCCGGACAGATCATCGCGATCGCCGGTTTGCTGCTGGGCTACTGGGCGCTGCTGGCTTGGGTACCAGTACCTGGCGGCCACGCGGGTGACTATAGCATTGAAGGCAATCTGGCTGGTTGGGTAGATCGCAATTTTCTCCCCGGCAAGATTTACGAAACCTACTATGGCTTTGGCGACAATGAAGGCATCCTGTCGACCCTACCCGCCGTGGCGACCGTCTTGATTGGTGCCATGGCGGGACATTGGCTGCGCGCCGCGCGTGGCGGATGGAGCAAAGCTCTGGGCCTGCTGTTGGCCGGGGGCGCTTGCCTAGTGGTTGGGTATGCTTGGGGCGAATGGTTCCCGATCATCAAGAACCTGTGGACCAGCTCCTTTGTGTTAGTCGCGGCGGGCTGGAGCCTACTGTTGCTGAGTTTGTTTTACACCGTCATGGACATCGGTGGCTGGCGCGGCTGGGCGGCCGTGTTCACCGTCATCGGCGTCAACGCCATCACCATTTACATCGCCCAGCGGTTCATCGACTTCAGTTACACATCGAAGTATTTCCTGGGTGGAACCGCCGAATTGCTTGGCGACTGGGGGCCCGTGTTGCTGATTGCGGGCACGCTGACCGCCAAGATATTGTTCGTCGCATTTCTCTATCGCCAGCGGATCTACCTGCGAGTTTAGTTAATCGCTGCCTGGGCAATGTGGCTCGACGCTCCGCGTCGGAAATTCATCCGCAGCGGAACTCGCCAAGAGTTTCGGTAGACCCCATGGCCGAAAGTCCTGGCGACTTCCGCTACCATTGAAACGTTGCGATTGCATAACTTCACAGCCTATCCGCGTCGTGAGCTTCTCGAGAGCAATTCCGACGGCGGAGCGTCGGGCACATTAGCGTAGCGGAATTGGCAGGCACCTGTTGACTTGCGGTGTGCGGCCGCTACGCTGGCTTAACGTCGCATTAAGTCGCACTAAGGCGGTTCCAACACGAGCATCCAAGAGGTATCCACGATGTTTTTAGTTCGCTGCTTCACAGCAGTTCTCACGCTGTGTGCCATCTCCGTCCTCAATGCGGCGGAGCCGCTGGCGATCGGCTCGCGTCTCGAGCCGCTGATCGACGATTATCTGATCTCGCAGATGAGTGGCGATGTGCAGCAGCAATTGCATCAGCCCACACCGCGCGAGGTGGTGTTTGTCACTGATAAACCGTGGGAGGGAAATACCAGCGCTTACTACACGATTTTCCAAGACGACGATCGGTATCGAATGTACTATCGTGGCTCGCACTCGGGCAAAGATAACGGCAATGTGGAACATCCCGAATTCACGTGCTACGCCGAGAGTACCGATGGAATCCACTGGACGAGACCCGATCTGGGAATTGTTGAATTCAATGACTCCAAGCACAACAACATCATAATCGAGGGACTCGGCTCTCATTGTTTTGTCGCGTTCAAGGACATGCATCCCGACTGCCCCCCGGAGTCAAAATACAAGGGGATCTCGCGAGG
>CAKQNH010000558.1 GCA_934255105.1 uncultured Pirellulaceae bacterium | reverse complement strand
TCGTGGGGGTCATTGCAATGGATGGATGTGGATATCGAACTGGCCGTTACTATTGGTATCGATTCGTCCAGCATCAACTGCCTCGATTCGCGATGCCTGCGAAATGGTTCAGTTTAGCTGAGCGATGGATTTTCAAAACTAGCGACACCCCTCGCTCGCTCACACCCGGCGACGATATCCGCGAATTCCCATCGCGAGAGATTGCACAACGTCAGCTTCAGTCGTTAACGAGTGCGGGGACTCAGTTGCATTTCATTTACACAGGAGGCGTGCATCAGTATTACAATCACGCGGGACAGTTTGCCGCCATGTTTCCGTCTTTAAGAAGCAATGCCTCGGTGACAACACGGTATATTCCACGCCTGGACCACGTCGCCTATCGCTGCACGGATCGCCGGATGCTCGTCGCGCACATCGCCGACACGACACGGCGTTTTTTGACGGCGAACGGTTGCGTTTTCCCTGAACAGAGGTCGCACGCCACGTGCTAGTCGACGCCAGAGATCATGGTGGAAGCGTTCGTGGCGTGCTCCCGGTCCAAAGTGACTGCTGGCCGATGCGGAACACAAAACCGTGGCCTCCCCGGTACGAAAGTTGCTCTATAATACTCTGAAGGCGCTTTCAACTGAGGTTGCACAGACATCCGTTTCTGTATGGCTGCCGGTCGCTCCTGGATGCGGCTAGAGCGTCGCCCGGCGGCGGTGAGAATCAAAGGAGATTCCGATGAAAATTGATTGCTTGATCGCAGAGTACGCATCGATGGACAAGGCTGAGGTCGCGCTGGAGATTCTGCAGATGAATGGGTACACGGCGGACGAGGTATCCATCGCATGGCGTGGACATGATGAAGCACTCACAGAGCTTGAGACGCAGGATCCGAGCATCGAAGCATCGAAGACGGAAGACAAACACTCGGTCGGCCGCGCGGCTGAAGTCGGTGCCCTGGTGGGTGGAGCTGTCATGTTGCCACTATGCCTGGGCTCGGTTGTGGCACCCGTGTTGATCGCCGGTCCGATTTTAGGCATCCTCGGAGGAGCGGCCGCAGGTGGGCTGTTCGGCGAGCTGCTGCATTGGGGGATCCCCAAACATGCGGCCATGCGCTATGACCAGCGAATCGCAGAGGGTTCTGTGTTGCTGATCGTGCGGCAAAACCCAACTGAGCTCCGGCACGTAGAGCCGTCACTGAGGACCACTGACGCGCTCAGCATCGAAATCTTTTCCCAAGCTTAAACCTCGCCATAGAGATGGGCTCGGCCAGATGCAGAATCAGCAAACGCGGATTGTAATCGTGGGGGGAGGGTTTGCAGGTGCATACTGCGCGCGACGGTTGTCGCGCAAGCTGCGGCACAAGCCGGTGGAGATCACACTGGTCAATGAACAGAACAATTTTACGTTTACCCCCTTGTTAGTCGAAGCCGCTACGTCCGCGCTGGAGCCTCGGCATGTGACTGTCCCACTGCGCGGTTTTCTAAAACACTGCAGCTTCGTGATGGCACAGGTCCGATCCATCGACTTGCAGAAACAAATCGTTGCGGTCCAGCCATCGTTTGGCGATGTATTGTCGTTGGAGTTTGACCACTTGGTCTTGGCCCTGGGAAGCGTTACCCGCATGCCCGACGTCAGTGGCCTGAACGAGCATGGCTATGGCCTCAAATCGATGTCTGACGCCATGGCCTTGCGCGATCGCACGATTCGAATGCTGGAAATGGCTAACCTTAGGCCGAGTCACAAGCAGCGGCGAAGTTGGTTGACATTTGCAATCGTCGGAGCTGGTTACACGGGGGTCGAAGCGGCGGGAGAGTTCAACGCTTTCTTGCGCGAAGCTGTCCGCTACTATCCGCACGTGCGCGAGTCCGACGTGCGCGTGCTGCTTATCCAACGCGCGGATCGCATATTGGAAACGCTCGATGAAAAACTATCGCGCAAAGCGAGTAAAATCCTGGCTAAGCACGGCGTCGAAATATTGCTCAACGAAAGTGTACAGTCAATTGCGGAAGATTCTTTCACACTGCACAGCGGCCGGACAATCGGCGCTCATACGCTGATCTGGTCTGCGGGTGTGGCTCCCCCTACCCTGTTGGAAAAATTGGACTTGGCGAAGAATTCGCATGGCTATCTAGACTGCGATCCAGATTGCCGAGTCAAAGGACGGGCAAACATTTGGGGCATAGGTGACTGCGCATCCACTCCAGATCCCGCAGGTAACGCCTATCCCCACACGGCGCAGCACGCGCTGCGCGAGGGTTTGCACGCAGCCGACAACTTGGTTGCGCTCCTGGCTGGGCGGAATACGCGGCCATTGCGCTACCATACCAAAGGGACCATGGCACCACTGGGTGGACGGCAAGCAGTTGCCGACGTGTGGGGCATGCACTTGACCGGCTTGCCCGCTTGGTTTCTGTGGCGCACCGTCTACTTGGCTATCATGCCGGGGTGGGGACGCCGCGTTCGCGTAGCCATGGATTGGACCGCAGACTTCTTCTTTCGCCGCGACTACTCGCAACAAGGGTTTCACAAGTAGCCTAGCTGGGGTTGCTGGGCGTTTCGTTTGCAGCCTGAGTTTGCACGACCGCGCGCGGCCAAGCTCCCCAAAAGGATCGGATCATGCCGCAGAAGGTTATCGCCCAAGCGGTCAAAGCGATATAGACGAACACGTGCGGCACTGGCATGAGGAATGGAAAATCGAACACCAATGCCAAACGATAGGTGCATACCGTGTACATGCCCAGCGGGAACACCACTCCCCAGTACTGCGGATCATAGGCGATTCGAAAACGCATATAGCCGTGTCGCCAGAACCCAAGCGCTAACAACATCGGGATCCACCAGGTGGCAGTAGCCCAAAACAGCAGAGTAAAACCCTTGATAGCGGGCAAGAAGTGCAGCAAAGTGGTCGAACCATCGGCAACTGAGATCAACGAGACACCCGCCAAAGTGCTGATCGCCATCGCGCCCATGTTGATCCAATACGGCGGAGACAACTCGCTGGGACTCATCGGAAAGAATGAATAGCGATAGAAGATCAGGCAGATGATCCAGCCGTACAACATGGCATTGGCCAGCCACAAGGAGAGCGAAAAGAACAGCACTTGTTCGCGATAGGGGCCAAATTCTTGAGCCAACATGCTACCCAGCAATGAAACTCCCTGGGCGGCTACGACGGACACCAGCCAGCCACCATGTATCCCCTGGGCCAGCGATGGCTTCTCCTTCTTTACCGCCAGACTGGTGAAAATTGTGTACGTCAATGCAAAACCCAATGTCGCACCTATGCCCCACAGACTTTTCGAGACTATGGGAAGCTTAGCGATCAATAGGAATTGTACTCCCAACACGCAATAGGCAGCGACCGTAGTAAAGAACCCCACGCTCCGGTTATGATCGATTAAGTCGGCAAAGAACCGACGTGGAAAGAAAATCACGCGAAACGCCGACAACGCCGTCAGCACCACGGCCAGAATGATATTTAGTTGAAACAAAAACATCGCTAGCAGCGGCATGCCAAGCAGGTTGCACGCCAGCGAGACGATACCGGTCGCCATCACCAACGCAAAGTAAGCCGGGTTGAGTGCTGCGATGGATTGACGAAGCGTGCTCATCAACGATCAAGCCGTATCAAATACCGCAACAACCCCATGTTTAGAGCCAAGCAGACGAGGCTAGCCAACGCGGCAGGCCAGACAATTTGAGAATTGCCCCCCAGCCATAGGCTCATCGTGGCAGTCAACAACCACAGTTGCATAACCACCAACAGAAGTACGACCGACATAATGCCATATACGATGGCCAGTCGTTGACGGCGAGTTTGCGAGCGATCGGTCATGAATTGCCTCGCTGAACGTCGGTAGCATAGATAGTCCCGTTTTCGATGCGCAATTCGATCTTGGGAAGCGGGCGGCGTGGCGGACCAGCTTCAGGACTGCCCGTGCTGGCGTTAAAATATCCTTCGTGACACGGACAGTGCAATCGATTATGCTCCAAGTCGGGGCGGACCGGACACATCAAATGCGTGCATTGATTGGAGAACGCAATGAAGGAATCTGCTGATGGACGCATTAACAAACATGGATCCCGGTCGGTGGGGTAGTCAAACAATATGGATTGCCCCACCTGCACGTCAGCC
>CAKQNH010000557.1 GCA_934255105.1 uncultured Pirellulaceae bacterium | reverse complement strand
CTACAAACGAACGCCGTGTCACCAAGCCGTCTTCACTGTCCGAATCCGAACCCTGGGTAGCCATGTATTTGTCCTTTACCTTATAGCCTTTAACCCAGATTATTCATTAGTTTGCGCGCCAACGAAATAAACGATGTTAGCCAATGGGTTTACGTCTTAGGCACAAAAAAGCCGTCTGCTTTGCAATCGTACCCCGCAGCGTCAGCAGACGCAAAATCTTAATCCGGTTACAATTGTAGCTAAGAGCTATCTAGAATCTGTCTAGACAACTGCGCCGCCCCACGAGCTTAAGGCCAAGGAGCCATTCAAGATGATGTTGACGATGATTCGACCGTAATCGCAGTCAACGCTAAACCACCCAGCGTCCGTTCCTGCTCGTCGCTTCGTGGATCCGATGCGTACGAGCGAACAAACTGGCTCGGGAAAGGAATAGAGCACCAGTCCAATTGCGGCGTTAGGCGCCACAATAATCCCAGCTCAATCATTGACCGCTTGAAGACGCTCGGCACCGACCATGCAAACCAACGATAGCCACCGCGCCCTCAACTTCCCATCAACGTCGCGAACTAAGACGTAGCACGTGGTGCTGTCAACTAGTGCAGACTGAGGGCCATCGATGTCAAACTTACTGCCATCGTTCATGAAGACCCGGGTTGGTCCCTCGTTGATTATATTTACCAATGTTTCGCGGTCCATTTTCGGCCTCCGATGTTTTCCGAGCTAGACCTACTTATTATATGTCAAATCGAAAAGCCCGTGGGCGACCCGAAATAGGCAAGTGAACATGTTCGCCGACAATGAGAATGCTAAGGAGTCGCTCGTAGGTAGACTTTCGAAGTTGCTTATTTACGTTGCTGCGATTTCATAGTTCCATTCGTCATCGTGCATCGTGCTTTTAGCATCTTGCTCTTAGCGGCATAGCCGCGGACTTAGATAGCTTGGGGTGGAGCGCCGGCGAGCGTCAGCGAGCCAAGCGCAACCCCAGGAAAACGTACTACCCCCACCCCGCATCATCCCTTTTGCATCCGCGACCGAGAATGGGACTTCACCAACGCGTGGTTGGTCGGATTGGCCTAGTTGAATCAATCGTCAAGGCGATCTGCGATCACCTTCGCAGTCATGGGATCCACCAGTAGCTCATGCTTCTGGCCTGCCTGGTAGACTTCGATCTCCCAGTAGCGTCGCTCAAACGATACTTCGTCGAATTGCTGGTAGCTGCCACTTTCGGAAACGGTTTGCAACACCTTCGATAGGGGCATTGAACCCGTCGGTGGTGTTTGCTCCGCATCGTCGCGATGTTCCGATAAGATTTCGCCGCTGACAGGATCGACCGTGAGCTCCAATGAGTCGTTCTGTTTACGAGCTTCAACCTCCCAGTTGCCATCATCCATCGACAACTCAGTGAACGGTCCATAGCCGTCCTTTTCCAGACGCTGCACAATTTCGATCATCGACAACGCCTTGCTATCAACCGCTGGCCCACCAGCGCCGACGACCGACGCGACGCCGACGGGAATCATGGCAGCGACTGCGAGTGTGTAGAGTAGTGACGTGCTCATTTTGGTATCTCCGTGGAAACAGTTTGACCGACCTCATCCCTAGGCACGAGCCATTCGTGCTGGGCTGATCGATAAACAAATGTTACCGAGCTCGAATGAAGCCTGACTGAAGCGATTCTAAATTCGACTTCATCTTCGCTGCCTGCCTGCTAGACTCGGCAAAGTCGCAGTGTAAAACAGCTCCCCTTACCGACCGTGCTTTCACACTCCAAGCTGCCGCCGAGTGCTGTGGCGATTCGCTTGGCGATGGCAAGTCCCAAACCCGTACCGGCGATTCCTCGGCGACGTGCTTCGCTGGATCGAAAGAAGGGGTCGAACAACTGCGCCTGATCGGTCTGGGAAATCCCAGGCCCAGCGTCGATGACTTGAATCTGAACCTGATCTCCAGACTCGCTGGCTCGAACTATTACCGGCGAGCCGTCGGCGCTGTACTTCAACGCATTGAACACCAAATTGTCAATTACCCGCCCAAGCAAGCTCGGGTTCGCCTGTACGCAAGAGACCTTGCTCAGTCGATTGTCGAATTGTATGTCAGTGAAACGCGGATGAGTGGACCATGTCGACGCATGAGTTCGCAGCCATTGACTCCAGTTCAACACGCTCGCGGCCACGGACTGGGATTCAGTATCGTTGCGGGCCAGGAACAGTAGCGACTCGACGATCTCCTGCAGAGTCTGCGTTTGGCCGCGCAATAATTCCAAATTTGCTTGGTATTCGCTCTGGCTACGGGGACGGCGCATTGTCACCTCGATCTGCCCCTTTAGAACCGTCAGCGGCGTTCGCAGTTCATGGGCCGCGTCGCCAGCGAATCTTTGCTGCTGCTCCATCGCCGCTTGTTGCCGGTCGAGCAGGCGATTGAAAGCGGCCCCCAACTCGGAGAGTTCATCGCCGGAATCGCCATGGGTCAGACGGGACTGGAAATCATTCCCGGTGATGCCTTTCGCCTGGTCCGCCATCGCCGAGACAGGACGAAGTGCTCGGCGCACAAACCATCGCCCCAGCAACGCTGCGATGAACCAAGCCAAAATGGGCAGTAGTGTCACCAGCAATGTTAATCTGAACAAGATCGAATCACGTGGGGCCGTCGAGCGACCGACGACGATGGCGAGTTCGTCGAATTCGTCTAGCTCGCGATCAAGTTGCAGTGGTCGAGGTGCCGCAAGCTGCTGACTCATCAGCACCATGTCGCCGGTGGTGTACCGCATTGTGCTATCGGGCGTCGCCGGCGTCGTGGCTGCAACGCCGGAGGCCGCATGCCGCTTGGCGCCTGCCAGGAAGCTTTCGTCGGCGTAACGAGACTGCTCAACGATCAAGTTCCGATCGCCAACGACCACCCATTGAACCTCTCCAAATTCATCGTTAGTTCCATAGTCAATCGAGTGTTCCAGCGGCTGCCATTTCACCTCGGACTCTTCGACCTCAGCCGCGGCGACGAGCGAACCCAGCACACCGCGCAGTTCGCTCTCGAATTGTGTGTCGATGTGTTTGCGAGTGACCGCATAGAACACCGACGAATAGACCATCAAGATAACGCCCAACGCGGCCAGGAAAAATAGGGAGACGCGATTGGTGAGGCTCATCGGTTGAATCACTGGGGCAATTCCAGGATATAGCCTTGACCGCGACGAGTTTGGATCACTCGGGGACCAAATTTCTCCAGCTTCCGACGCAGATCTTTGACATGCACTTCGAGCGTGTTGGAAAGACCGTCAAAGTTTTCGTCCCAGACGGTTTCATAGATTCGAGTGCGCGATAGTACGCGTCCAGGATGTCGCAAAAACATCGTCAGCAGTGAAAGTTCCTTGGCCGTTAAATCGAGTGCGGCATTGTCGCGAGTCGCCCGTTGCTGGGCCAGGTCAATACGGATGTCCTGGTACACCAACTGCAAAGAATCGGACTGGTTGGGTCTTCGTAAGAGCGAACGAACTCGGGCCAACAGCTCTTCGAACGCAAACGGCTTGGTCAGATAGTCGTCTGCACCAGCGTCGAGTCCCGTGACTCGTTCGCTGACCCCGTCGCGAGCGGTCAAGAACAGCACCGGTGTGGCTCGATCCTTTTGTCGAAAGCGTTGCAGGATTTGCAGCCCATCTTCGCCAGGAAGCCACCAATCCAGGATCACAAGATCCCAGGTTTCGCTCTGCAAACGCAGCCACGCATGTCGCCCGTCCTGAGCGTGCGCGACTGTGTAGCCTTCTTCGGTCAGGCCGCGAATCAAGAAATCCGAGATTCCAGGCTCATCTTCAACGATCAAAATGCGAATGCTCATTCGGCAGCTCTTTGGAAGACACTATTCACTAGGTTGCAACCCAGTATGGCCGATTTGGATGAGCCAACGATAAGCCCAAGATAAAGAATTCTTTATTAAACCGTCGGCTACGAAATGGTCACCGTGAATTTGTAAGGCCGGCGAGCGATTTGTTCAACATGAAGCAAGTATTATGTTCGGCTCAGCAAGGCTTTACGACAGGCACCGACACTAATAGCAGACATTTCAGTTCACCTACCACCTTGCTAGAGACAATCATGACAAACATAGTCGCACTCGTACAATATACCGCCTTGATA
>CAKQNH010000556.1 GCA_934255105.1 uncultured Pirellulaceae bacterium | reverse complement strand
AGCTAACTCAGTGCAGTTGGGCTGTAGGGTTTATGCGTTCAAGTGAAATCCACTGTCTGGGATCGGCCGATGCTTCTTAATTCGACAACGCTAGTAAGTACCACAAGGAATATCCGGCGGCGTCGTGTAGCTGATTACCTTCCCGCATCGCTGTGGGTGGTGGCCTGTTGCGGCTATCTAGCCATGGCTGTGTGCGTTTCGTCGACTGGAATCTCCCCGGCCTACAGTCAAGCCCCGGCATTTTTGCCCCCGCCGAGTTTACCTCAGCCCAGCCTACCTTTTGAATCCGCTCCGTCGGAGCTCCGCCCCGTATTGCCTGGGGAGAGCGGCGCCGCCGCACGGCCGCATGTGGCCGCCAAGCCTTCGGTAGCTGCGGCTGATCGCGGGCAGGATGGAGCGACCTACGTAGCTCTAGCAAGCGGGTTGCAGTCGATCTTTTCAGGCCGCGAACCAAGCTCATTGCAGGAGCTCAAAGCACTCGAGTTGCAGCAATCCAAAGTAGCCGAGGCGATAGAACGCGTAACGGTTAACGTTCAGCAGGGTTCGGCTCAAGGGAGCGGAGTGATCATCACGGCCGACGGCTATGTGCTGACCGCTGCCCACGTAGCAGGTGGCAAAGACCGCGATGCCACCGTGATCCTGAGCGACGGAACTCAACTGCGAGCTCGCACGCTCGGGATGAACCGCGACAAGGACGCCGGGCTACTTAAGATCGAAGACAGTCGCTTTGGACCGTGGCCCTACGCTACCATCGGTCGCAGTAGCGATTTGCGAGTCGGCCAGTGGTGCATTGCCTCGGGGCATCCCGGCGGCTGGAAACCGGACCGCGGCGCGGTGATTCGCGTCGGGCGAGTTCTGAAGATCAGCAAGAGCCGCACTGAAAAAGATGCCCACACCCTGTTTACCGACTGCGCCTTGATCGGCGGCGACAGTGGAGGGCCGCTGTTCACATTAGAGGGTAAGTTAGTCGGTATCCACTCGCGGATCGGTGCGAACGTGGAGGATAACATGCACGTCCCGGTCGATGTGTTCGCATCCAGTTGGGATCGGATGGTTAACCACGAAGTATGGGGCATGCTCCCCGGCTATCAACCCGTCATCGGTGTGGGGGGCACACAAGGCGACGAACGACCGCTCATTTCCTCTCTATCACGCAACGGACCCGCTCAGAAGGCTGGCATCGAAGTAGGTGACCTGATCCTAGCCTGCGACGGTGTGGATATCGCCACCTTCGACGAATTGCGCGAGCGAGTTGAGGAGAGCATGCCTGGGGACGTCATCGTGCTCAAAGTAAAACGCGATGGTCAAACCCTGCAGATCCCAGTCACCGTTGGTGTCCGCGAAGGTTGATATTTGCCCACCTGTGGCAGACAGCCGCCCTCAACCGCACAGCTTAGATTAGAATAATAGATTATTTATTAGGAGTGGTAAGAAAGGAATCTTCCACGATCAGCAACTCTCCCACGTGAAAGTGCATCGTGAAAAATTCGTCCGGCAGTGACTTACTGATCTACTCGCTGGCGCTCGTCGTCGCTTTGTTTGGCTTTGGCCTTACGTGGCACGCTCCAGCCGTCGCGGAACTGTTGGCCGCGCACTCACACCTGCCAGCGCTCAACTTCATCGAGTCGCAGACGCAAACGCTGTGTCACACTGGCGCTGACGCCCGTCCGTCTGAAGCCGACGATGACCACGCGACGCCATCTACGCCGGACACCAAGTTCGTACAAGAATCGCTGACGCGATCGTCATTCCGCCCAGACTTTTCTTCCGGCTTACGCCGCGCCAACCAACGCAACAACTTCACCATGCTGCGGGCGTTTAGCGAAGCGGTAACCGATGCTCGTTTGAGCACCGTGGCGCTGTACGATGATGCGGGCCAGCGGGTTGCCTTGGGTGCCATTGTAGATCCCGACGGTTGGATTGCGACCAAGGCCAGCCAGCTTCCTGCTGTCGGCAAAGTGACAGTACAATTGGCCGATGCTACTGAGTGGGCGGCGGAGATCGTGCAGCGAGCCAGCGATGTCGATATCGCCCTGCTCCGAGTCGAGCGTGGCGGACTGACGGCGGTAAGCTGGGCCAACACCAGCATTCCCTCGCGCGGCACTTGGTTAGCAACCACCGATACGGACAAGATGCCTTCAGCCGTGGGCGTGGTCAGCGCCGGCATTCAAACGATTCGCCCAGCCCGCGCCGTCCTAGGAGTCGAACTGATCGACTCGGCGGCCGGCGCTGCCGTCATACGCGTCCTGCGCGGTACCGGCGCGGAACAGGCGGGACTGAAGGTGGGAGATAACATCGTTGCCGTCAACGGTACCCGCGTCGCTTCGCATGGGGCCTTCCAGAGTGCGATCGGCGCAGCCCGTGGTGGTCAGAACGTCAAGCTGACATTCACCCGCGCTGAAAAAGAGCTCGAGGTCTCAGCCCAGTTAATGGATCTGGCGGACGAACTGATGGATGAAACGGAGATGGAAGTTAACGGACCAGTTAGTGCTCGCGCCACCGGCTTCAATCGCGTCTTTCTACACGACACCGTGCTGACCCCGGACCAATGTGGTGGCCCGCTGTGCAATTTGGACGGCCAAGTCGTGGGACTCAATATTGCCCGTGCGGGACGGGTTTCATCCTATGCGTTGCCAGCCGACGTGCTACAGCCACTGCTGCAAGGCATGATCGCCCAAGCCACCTTGGTCTCACGCGCCGCTGCGCCACCGGTCTCAGGCAGCGTCAAGTAAATCTCGCGCGATGCGAGGCTCAGTTGGGGTCGGTGGTCTAATGTTTGGAAGCCGTGATGACCGCCGATAGCCCACAGCCAGCAAGTGCCACGGTAGAGCCGCTGCCGGAGCAACTCTACCTACGCAGTTCCACATTGCTGGTATGTGTCGTCATCTTGACCGTCTGTGCGGTCGGTGCTGTGGCAACTGTGCTGCGCACCGTGGTTACACCACTGCTGATCGGCCTATTGTTGCTGGTACTGATCAATCCCGTGGTCTTCTACATGGACAGATATCGCGTGCCGCGATGGCTGACCTACCTCGGCATTTGCGCTGTGGGACTGGTGCTAGTCGTCGGAATTAGCCGCTTGGTCGAGATCCAAGGCAATGAGCTACAGAATCGTTTGCCCAAATACCAGGAGCGGACGCAGCAGGCGCTGAAACACTATGCCACGTGGTTGCCAATGAAGCACGGGGATGGAATTCTCAGCGATGGCGGGCGGGGCCTGGCTGCCGTAATCCCGTTCAAGCAGGCGGATGTGGTTAAATATCTCCTGACGGCAACCTTTGAATTGTTGGAATTCGGCACGATGGCCTTTTTCTATCTGCTGTTTGCCCTGATGGAGTCGCGGCGGTTGACCAAACGCATCAACCGCAGTCTTTCCACCGATTCAGCCAAGCATATTTCGTCTGTGTTAAATACCGTACAACATGATATGCGGCGGTATCTGTGGGTTAAAACTGCCATAAGCCTAGGCATGGGCCTGACTACCGCGCTGCTGGGATGGGCCTTCGGCTTGGATTTTTGGCTGCTATGGGGATTGGTGATGTTTTTTGCAAACTACATCACCTACATCGGTTCCATCATTGCCATCATTCCGCCCATGTTGGTCGCGTTTGCGCAGTTCGAAACCGTCCTCGCCGCCGGCGCACTATCCATCCTGCTCATCGTGGCCCGCCTAGTATGGATCGATTTTGCAGAGATGAAATACTCGGGCGAGAACGTCAATGTCAGTCCGCTGGTAGTGCTGCTCAGCGTAGCGCTGCTGGGCTGGATGTGGGGTGCCATAGGGATGTTGCTCGCCGTCCCGCTCGTCACCATCGCTCGCATCGTATTAGGCAGCTTTCAGCACACTCGGTTCCTCGCCAGCCTAATCAGCGATTTGAAACAGTAGCACGTTCACTCCTGCCCGCTTCCCTACCGTAGTACGTTCCACTCCCACTAAGGCATACCGACGCGAGGACCGACGACATAATTATTGACGCGTTTTGCAGATGGACCGACGTTGGGCTGCTGCGACTTGTCGTAGCTTTGGCGGCGACTACGGAGCGGGAAGGATTTATACGGTGGGAACTGGTTGGGCGGCAGTCTGGCTTGAGATAAAGCTGTTTTGCACCGTCATACACGGTGTGTGG
>CAKQNH010000555.1 GCA_934255105.1 uncultured Pirellulaceae bacterium | reverse complement strand
GAAGCTTATCCCACGGGAGACAAGCTAGAAGCTTATCTGAGGGGTGACAAGCTAGAAGCTTATCCCACGGGAGTCAAGCTTGAAGCTTATCTGAGGGATGACAAGCTGGAAGCTTATCCCACGGGTGACAAGCTGGAAGCTTATCTGAGGGATGACAAGCTGGAAGCTTATCCCACGCTGAGCTGGAAGCTTATTCTGCGGGTAGGTCGGCTAGCCAGATGGCGACTTCGGCGTCGCTGGGCATGCGCCAGTCGCCGCGTGGTGAGAGACTGATACTGCCGACTTTGGGCCCGTCGGGAACACAGGAACGCTTGAATTGATTCTGAAAGAAACGCGTCAAGAAGGTGCGCAGCGTGTGGCGTATCTCGTCGGACGAATAGTTGCAGGAGAACTTTGCATTTCCAGCTAGCAGCAGTAGTTTGCTGGGCTTCATGCCGAACCGCAGTAAATGATACAAAAAGAAATCGTGCAGTTCATAGGCGCCCAGCGTATCCTCGGTCAACTGTGCGATGTCACCCTCTGTGCTGGGAGGTAGTAGTTCAGGAGAGATTGGCGTTTCGACGATGCCTTGTAAACATTCGCTCGCAGGCCCGCTAAATTCATGTTCGGCTAAATACTGGACTAAAAATCGGACCAAGGTTTTAGGGATCGATGCATTGACGTTATACATCGACATGTGGTCGCCGTTATAGGTGCTCCAGCCCAGGGCTTGTTCCGATAGGTCACCGGTTCCCAGCACGAATCCGCGATTCATGAGCAGCATGGTTCTCAGACGAGCTTGCACGTTTTCGAAGACTAAATCTTGCCGCTTTTCGGCAGTGAGCTTTTGCAGCTCGGCGGTGAACTCATCGATGGTCAGATCGGCCGGGTCAATACCGAATGGTTGGTGTTGCAAGCTGACAAACATATCCAGGCACAATGGACGAATATCGATTTCGTCGGCGGTGATGGTCAGGTGTTGCATCAGTTGCCGAGCAGCGGTGAGCGTTCGCGAAGTGGTTCCAAAGCCGGGCATGGTGATGCCAGCAATGCGCGCGGGGGGAAATCCTTGTTGCATGCACATCTTGGCGGCGACTAGCAGGGCCAGCGTGCTATCGAGCCCGCCTGAGACGCCGATAACCAGTTGCGAGCTGCTGGGCAGGCGACTGACGCGTTTAGCCAAGGCTGCGCATTGAATACCGAAGATCTCGGCGCAGCGCGCGTGGAGCTCTGGGCCGGCCGACGGGACAAACGGGGTGGCCAGCACCGCTCGTCGCGCACCGTCACTGTACAGATTCCCTGGCACTGGAACTCGGCGAAAGTTCGCAGTAGAGCGCTGCGAGGATTGCTGCCAGCTTCCGATGACTTGTCGATCGTGGTCCAACCGCTGCAGATCGATGTCGGCCGTGGCGGACGAATTGTCGAGCCACCCGCAGCCAGCCAGCCCCACTCGCTGCGACTGGGCTAGAACGGCTCCATTTTCAGCCACCAGGCAATGGCCACCGAAGACCACGTCGGTAGTCGATTCGCTCGGTCCGGCACTAGCATAGGCGTAGGCCGCCAGGCAACGGCCCGACTGGCTGCGCACCAGCGTTTCGCGCCAAGCCGCTTTGCCAATCAGTTCGTTGCTGGCCGAGAGATTTAGCAGCAGGTTGGCACCGGCTATGGCCTGTAGGCTGCTGGGAGGGATGGGCACCCATAGGTCTTCGCAGATCTCGATGCCGACCGTCAACTCGCCCGACTCGAGCAGTAGATCGATGCCAAAGGGAATCTGTCCTAGACCTTCCACATCCACGGTCGACGGTTCGCTCCCATCGGCGGCGGTAAACCAACGCGATTCGTAGAACTCGTGATAGTTGGCTAGGTACTGCTTGGGGACGATGGCCAGCACGTTGCCTTGAGCGATGGCTGCGGCTGCATTATAGAGCTTTCCGGCTACGCGAATTGGCAGACCGACCACGACTAACTGAGCGCGATCGCGAGTGGTAAGTGCCACGGTCTTCAGAGCTTGAATTGCTTCTTGGAGCAAGAGGTCTTGCGAGAACAGATCGCCGCAGGTGTAGCCGGTCAACGACAGTTCACCGAACACGACCACTCGGCTGCCTTCGTATTTCTCTAGCTCGCTGCACGTTTGTTGCGCATTGGCGGGCGGGTCGGCGATGTGCGTGCGGTGGCTGGCCGCAGTGACTCGCACAAATCCCATTGAATTCATAGGCTAATTCTCCAATCCTTCATCATCGTCCAAAGTGGCGGTGAGTGCCAGTGCCGTTCTGCTTCCGTCGGGCTTGTCCTGGGCGGAGCGGCGGTCTGGTGAACTCCATGCTCGTGGCCCCCGACCGTGACAAGCCCGACGGAAAGCAGTGGTTTTATGCGTTGTTTATTAGCTGGGCAGTTGTGACTTCCGAACCGGGACAAGCCCGACGGAAAGTCGTCCATGGGCTATTACAACTGCCAGGCGACACAACTTTTGCACTATAATTTATCAGCTCCCTAACCACCTATGCATAAGTTACCCGGCATTTCAAACACCCTTGGCTAATGCCGAAGCGGCCAGTTATGCGCATAAACATGTGCAGAGGTGCCTAACTCCACCACGATGAATGAATCTATGGTCAAAGTAGACGAGATCGTCAACCCGAGCCCCAGTCAACTGGCGTCGCTGCCTCGGCAGATCGGCTTTGTACCGGCTGTAATGGCCCAGCCGCATATGCTGAGCGAGCAGCAGATCGTGGATTACAACGCGCAAGGCTATCTGATGCCGTTCAGCGGGCTGCAGGCGGATGAAGTGCGCGAGTTGCGCGCGTTCTTTGACGGCGTGTTGGCGGCATTTATTGAATTGGGACGGAGCAGCTATGCGATCAGCACCGCTCATCTGCGATTCAGACGCATCTACGAGTTGGTGCATCATCCGGAGATTGTCGCGCCTGTAGCCGATTTGCTCGGGCCAAATGTGGTCTGTTGGGGTTCCCATTTCTTTTGCAAGATGCCCCACGATGGCAAGCGAGTTCCGTGGCATCAAGATAGTACCTATTGGCCACTGAGTCCCACCAAGACAGTGACTGTGTGGTTGGCAATTGACGATGCGGATCCTGAAAATGCCAACATGAAGTTCATCCCGCGCTCCCACTTGCATGGTTTGATCGACTACGATGAAACACACGAAGCTGACACGGTGCTCGACTTGGCGGTCAAGGAGCCGCATAGCTACGGGGGAGATGAGCTGGACGTGACACTCAAGGCGGGGCAGTTTTCGATGCACTCCGATTTGCTGCTGCACGGATCGGAGGCCAACCAGTCTGATCGCCGCCGCTGCGGATTGACGATTCGCTATGCCGCTGCCGATGTGACGACTTGGTATGGCTGGCATCAGAAGGGAGTTGTGGTGCGCGGCGTCGATCCCGCTGGACATTGGCTCAACCCGCCAGCGCCGGCGATTTAGCATCGGTCGCATGCGAGCTTGTTTGGTATGAGTCAAGTTTTTTGCGGATTTGTTGGAGTCTAGCTTTTAGGCGATTCAAGTGGCGCTTGGGCGGCTAAAGCCTGGACTCCAACAGGTGCGCTTGGGAGGCTAAAGCCTGGACTCCAACAGGTGCGCTTGGGCGGCTAAAGCCCATTGCTAAATAAAATAATTGTAGGTGCTTATGTCTCTCAATAGCGATAAACTGGTGAGTGTGTATGCGGGAATCGATGCGGGATTCGCTCATGTGCTGCGCAATATGTTGGAAGATAACGGGATCACTGCACGAGTCACGGGGGATATGTTGGCGCATGCTTCGCTGGCAAATATTGCCAATGTGGAAGTGATCGTCTTGGAGTCACAGGAGGTGCAGGCGCGCCAGATGATTGAGGATGCGTTGGATGTGTAGAGGCCAATGTGGCTCGACGCTCCGCGTCGGTATTAATTGAAGTAACGACGACGCGGAGCGTCGAGCCACATTGGGCCGTCGGTATTCATTGAAGGATCGACGACGGCGGAGCGTCGAGCCAGCTTGCTTTTCGGCTCGAGTGCGGGAAAGCTGCGGTGGCAGGCGTTGCCAAGATGTGGGGGGAGCCATTACGATGGTCGGCTGAGTTTTCCCCGTCCAACACCTCGAATTAATCTGCAGCTATGGCCATCGAAGAACTATCTGCCTTGGAAATTGGTCGTCGCATCGGGGCTGGTC
>CAKQNH010000554.1 GCA_934255105.1 uncultured Pirellulaceae bacterium | reverse complement strand
CCTTAGGCTCGAGCAGTTGGGTATCGGGAATGGAATATCAAACGAAACAACTTCGATCGGATGGTCGCATGAGAACGCTGCTAGGAATGGAAACGCTTGAGCCGCGCACGCTATTGGCCGGACTGATAGGCCTCCCCACCACCACAGTTCTGCCATCGCCAATGGAATCGGCACCTGCTCCAGCGGCAGAGGTAGGACCAATGTGCGCAGCAGCGGATGAAGCCCCGCCAGCGACTATTGGACCTATGCTTGAAGCCGGTTTTTCCGCGGCGCCAGAGGTGGTGCTTCCCGGTAGAGCACCGGAAGGGAACTGGCCGCAAGCCACGGATAGTTCGAACGTAGAACATCCCAAACCAACCAGCGGGCTGAACCCATCGGATGAGGCTGAGAAGTCAGACCTCCAATCCGATAGCCAACCGACCGAGCCGCCCAAGTGGGACAATCCAGAGTCTAAATCGGACACCGACACGGGCAACAACACGCCGTTTAAGCCGCTGGCTCCGGCTTCAACTGAAGATTCAAATGGGAAGCCCGATTCAGTCTCGACTCCGGCACCACCCACAGCTTGGCCAGCCCAGGCTGACTCGCCGATCGCCCCGCCGCTCCTCTCGCTCCTTGCAGCCTCGCCGCCTGCTTCGCAGGTTAAACAAACTTTAGCATCCGCCATTGTTCCCACGGGTACGAGTACGGGTACGAGCACGAGCACGAGCACGAGCACGAGCGAGGCTTCGGCAGCGTTTCGTTATTTCGAACCACTCGGCCCTAGTTACCACGGCGATGACGGCTTGCATTCAGAACCATTGGCCGATGTTGCTGTGCGAGAGACGTTCATCGCCTTTTTGCTGCTGACCAAACAAGACGAGGACAACTCCGCGAGCCCGCATGGGGCGGTCAATCCTGCGACAGCGACTGCCAAAGCTAGACCGCAGGCACCCGCCGCCCATCCGCGTGAGGAGCACAGCTTGGCTGAGATCGATATCGCTCGGCAGACCGAACTTGTTGACAGAGCCCTAGCTGCAATATCAAGTGCTGACGAGGTTCTGCGAGAAGCCGGCGCGGTATGTGCGGTGGCGAATGGCGGGCCGACTGTAGCGTCAAATGGACCTCAGGCGTTGGCCGCAGCGGCAAAATCCAGTCAGCCCGCCAGCAAGCAAGCTAGTGCGGGTCAAGCATGCGCCCCAAGACCATGCACGCCGAGTTGGCAAGTTGGCATGTGTAGCCTGGTAGCGATGTTGTTTTCATTCCGCGCGCCTGCCGAGAACTCACAGGGTTCCTCAACAGTTCGGAAGAAATTGCGCCGTGCGCGCTCATGAACTGGTTGGTTGATGGTGGGCTAGCCGAGCAAAAGCGCCCAAAGCGGACTCGAACCAAGCTTACACACGAGGCAAGGATAGTGGGCAGTGAAACCCCGCAAGTCATTGGCTGAAAACCACTTTCTAATTCATGCCCCAAATTGTACAAACTGATTGAACTTTTCGAGACTGGCTTGTCTTGGCGGAAAGTCTACGAAAAAAGCCGCCGATCGCTTTGATCAGCGGCTTTTCGTCTTAAGGTGGAGGATAACGGACTTGAACCGATGACCTATTGCATGCCATGCAATCGCTCTCCCAACTGAGCTAATCCCCCGCGAGTTGTGCAAGTATCGGCTAATGCCGCTGCGAGTAGCCAGAAATTATCAACTAAACGCCGGAGATGTCAAGCGGCCATATTCGGCAAGAACCACTTGTGTCGGCAATTGAGGCTTTAAGCGATAAACGCTTGCCTGGCCTGTTAAAAGTCTGGCATTGCATGCCATTTGCGTTGGCGCAAGTTTTGTCCCCTCTGTATCGTGGGTTTTTGCAAACTCAAACTCAAACCAAAATCCTGCAAGAGGCGGTTTGAGTTTGAGTTTGAGTTTGAGTTTGAGTTTGAGTTTGAGTTTGAGTTTGAGTTTACGATCAACAAATTGCTGAACAACTCACAATCTAGTAGAAATGGAGGCTAGTTTTGCGGAACTAAAACGTGGGTGTGAAATGGATTCAAATCGTCAGCCAACCCCGAAGTTTTAGCAGGCCAACGATAGCCGAAGAGATAGAGGCATCCAAATCCTAATTACATTTTTTTCAGCCGTAGGAGGTGTGGTGAACTTTTAGTGATTGTTGCGGGGAATCTAGGGCTCGGATACTTGCAAAGCTGGGGCTGTTAGCGAGACTGTAGGGCTTAGCAGTCTATTTTCTCCTGTGTTGTTACGGAATGTAGGGCACCGACGATGAATGTGGCAAGACGCACCAAATTGAACCTGATCACCGCAACCGCTTTGGGACTGGCTACTTGCTTTACGGCCAGCCTCGGACTCACACAAGACGACCTGGGCCGGAGCGACCCGTCCCCCAGCGATGGACTCCCCCCCGCGAGCGTTCAAACGCCCATTGACACGGTGCCTGCTCCAGTCTCCGCCGACGCGCCCCGGGGGAATGCCGCAAAAGCCGACAACGCAAAGCAAACGGCACCGTCAGACGCAGCAAAACAGAAGGCTGCGGTGGCTCTATCCCAGCCGGTGACGGCGAGCAGCGAAGATCCGACTTCGCGAAAACTGCAAGAAATCGCGATCGAGGCGATTCAAACTCTGGATGCCAGCCGCTTGCCGCAACGAGAGCACGCCACCGCCCAACTAACCGCAGCGATCGCTCGCCTTGAGAATTACATCGACCTCAATAGCCCCAATGGTCAGGCATGGAGCACATTCCTGCAGCTCGAGCGGCTCAAACTGGAACTGGCCGAAGAGAGCCCGAAGGTTGCCACGCTGGTAGAGCTCGAGCGAAACATGCGGCAAAACTATCTGGGATTGGAGTTTTCTCCCTACCTGGACGTGCGCAGCGGAATTGATGAGCTGGTGCGGGCGCTGCGTTACAGTGTTACGCCCCAGCGGACCGTCGAGCAATTGCAGCTCAAACTGGAACAGCTTGTTAAAAACTTGAATGAATTCGCCGCCGATGACGCTTCAGACCGCAGCTTAGAAGTGGGGCTGATCGCCAACTATCTATTTGAAATGAATCAGTCCCCTGCGGCTCTGGAAAAGTTGCGACAACAGTACTCGGCTCCTAATATTCGAGTTTTTGCGAGCGAGAGCCTAGTCAACCGCATGTTGGTGCGTTCGGTAACAGAACCATCTCCGGTCGACGAGTGCATCTTGGGCACGCGGGTCATTGGCACGGCTTGCCTCCTGGGCGTCGTACATGCCGATCTAATGCCCATGTCCAACGGAGTATCGCTGCAATTGCAGATGAACGCCAATCTGACGACGCAGAGCAATGGATACAATCGTGGTGTGGTATTGGGCACCACTAGTTCCTCGCCGGTGTTTGCGTCCAAACAGATTTTTGTCAGCCCAGTTGGCATCTCCAGTACGCCGGCGAGCGTAGCCACCGATTTGCAGACCTCGATCAATTCGATCGACCATCGCCTGCGCCTGGTGCGACGCATCGCCGGCCGCAAAGCCGCCGAACAAAAGCCGCTAGCCGACGCGATCGCCGAAGGCAGAATGCAGACTCGAGTGCGCAATCAGTACGATCAACAAGTCAATCAGCAATTGGCCGAGTCCAACGTGCGACTAGCTTCGCTGCAGAATCAAACTCGCCCCGAGCTGACCCGGCTAGGCATCCCCAAGCCGCAATTGAATTACTATTCGACCGACACCGAGATCCACGGTATGGCCAAACAGGCGTCTGCGTTTCAATTAGCGGCTCGCCAACCCAGTGCTTTGGCTAGGCCCGCTTCCTCCGAATTGGTGGTCGAGGCACATCAATCGGCGGTGGCCAATGCACTGGATATCGTGCTGGGAGATCGTACGATTCGCAGTGCCGATCTGGATGACTACGCCATGCAAGCCACAGGCAAAGTGTCCGAAGAACTGCAACAGGAAGCCGCAGGAGAACCTTGGTCGATTACGATGGCCGCATATCGGCCGGTGGCCATCGAGTTCGATGATGGACAAGTTACGATCAAGCTGCGAATTGTACGCATGACTCGCGGCGAGCAAGAGCTAAACGACAATGCGATTATCAAAGCCGTCTATCGTCCGCAGTAAGCCAGTGGCGTGGTAAGCCTAGTGCGTCAGGGCCCCGTGGAGATCAACTTCACTCAGGCCGAGCGTGGCGTGCGAG
>CAKQNH010000553.1 GCA_934255105.1 uncultured Pirellulaceae bacterium | reverse complement strand
GCCAAGCGGGGGTCAAACTAACGGTGGCACTGCCCATCAAATGGGTCGTCGACACGATTCTGTTCAGTCGCTTGGACTTGCGGAATCACCGCAAGATCACGGTTATCGATAGTCGCATCACTTGGTGTGGTAGCCAGAACTGCGCCGATCCAGAATTTCGGGTCAAAGCCAAGTACGCACCTTGGGTAGACATCATGCTGCGTTTGGAAGGACCAGTGGTGGCCCAGTGCCAACTGCTGTTCGCCTCGGATTGGCTGCTCAACAGCGGCGAACAAGTCCCCAGTTCGTTCCATATGCAAGCCCAGCAAATCGACGGCGGCTTTCCAGCACAATTGTTCGCCGACGGGCCGACCGAACGCCGTGGTGCCACTCCGCAACTCTTTGCTACCCTATTGGCCATGGCTCGCAAGGAAGTGGTAATTTCCACGCCTTACTTCGTCCCTAGCCCCACCGTGTTGGATGCGATTTACGCGGCCGGTGTTCGGGGAGTCGACGTGACGATGATCTTTCCGCAGCGCAACGATTCTTGGATTGTGGCTGCTGCCAGTCGCAGCTACTACCGGCAATTGCTCCTACATGGGGTCAAAATACACGAATTTCGCGAGGGGCTACTACACTCCAAAACACTCACCATCGATCGCGTATTGTCGCTAGTCGGCTCCACCAATCTGGACCTGCGCAGTTTTGACTTGAATTATGAAAACGATATCCTGCTGCGCAGCGATGAATTGACGCAAGCCATCTTTGAGCGACAGCAAGACTACCTGCAGCACTCAGACCCCGTGGCCATGGACGATGTCAACTCTTGGTCCTATGGTCGTCGCATTTGGAACAATGTAATCGCCACGGTCGGCCCCGTGCTATAGGCGGCCTTGAAATGGGGCTTTCGCGATGCGTAAGAGTAAGCCCGTAGAACGGGCACTCTTGCCCGTTTTTCTATGCAAAAAAGTAGAACGGGCACTCTTGCCCGTTTTCTTGTGAGAATTGAGAAGAACGTTGGCTATATCTAGAAACGGGCAGGAGTGCCCGTTCTACGGGGGAGACGGGCAGGAGTGCTGTGCGACGGGCTGACGGTTAGGACTCCACAGACGGCTAGGACTCCACAGACGGCTAGGACTCTACAGCGCGGGCATATTGCACCGGCAACATGTCGCTAGCCGCATCGATCCCCAACTCAACGGCCGCGTGATAGGGCCAATAGGGATCGCGGAGCATTTCGCGCGCTAGCATGACCATATCTAGTTGCCCTTCCTGGATAGCTGCAGCGGCCTGCGCGGGTTGCGTAATTTGCCAGCTTGTGGTGGTGGCAATCTCGACCTCTCGGCGAATGCGGGCGGCGTAGGGAATCATAAAACCTGGTCCGCTAGGGACAGTGCTGTGATCGGGCACAATCATGCCATGGCTGACGTCGATCATATCCAGACCAGCAGCTTTCAGACGCCCAATGAGTTCGATCGACTCCTCGATGGTTACGCCTCCATCCAGCCAGTCGGTGACCGACAGGCGAACGGTCAGCGGCAGTCGCTCGGGCCACACGTCGCGCACTGCTTGAAAGGTTTCCATCAGAAAACGTATGCGGTTATCGAAGCTACCGCCATATTGGTCGGTGCGTTGATTGGACAGCGGCGAGTAGAATTCGTGCGCCAAGTAACCGTGTGCAAAGTGGACCTGGAGGCATTCAAATCCAGCATCGAGCGAGCGTCGGGTAGCAGAGACAAAATCTGCTTTCACCCGCGCGATATCGTCTAGCGTCATCGCTTGGGGGACCTTGTCCAGCCGCGCTCCAAACGCTATCGCCGATGGGGCGAAGGTATCCCATCCGCCATCCGCAGTGGCGATATGCGCGCCTCCCTCCCAGGGGACTTGCGTGCTAGCTTTGCGGCCCGCATGGGCAATTTGAATGCCAGATACTGCGCCATGTTGTTTCATGAAGTCGGCGATGCGCGCGAACGGCGCGACGTGTTCATCGCTATAAATGCCACTGTCGGCGGGGCTAATGCGACCGTCGGGTGACACTGCGGTGGCTTCGACGATAACCAACCCCGCTCCACCGACCGCCCGAGACCCCAGATGGACCAAGTGCCATTCGGTGGGCATGCCGTCGCGAGATGTGTATTGGCACATGGGCGATACCGCAATTCGATTTCGCAGCGTGATGTCTTTAAGTTGAAATTTGTCAAACATAGCGACGCTCATAGCGCACAACTCCCAAGCGGTGACCGATTTACATACTTCCAACTCACTGATCCGCAGCGCATTCATTGACCAATGCGAGCACTTGGCTCACAAGCTAACCTTCAAGCAGTATTCCGACTAGTGCTAAGCATCGTGAGGAGGAATTATTGTCGTAGCCGAAATCGCCACGACTTTCGGTTAAGAGAACTGCCGGAACTCTTGGCGAGTTCCGCTGCGTAAAAATTCACAACCTGTAAGCTGGCCCCAATCGAACTGCACCAAATCTATACATTCATGTCAAGATTGGCACGCAGTTTGCGGGCGAGAAGGCAAGGTAGGGGTACAGACACCCTATGCAATGCAGCGAACGTGGCGGGCAGCGGCGCGGCCACACAAGACGGTTGACAAGCAGAAAAGTGAGGAGCATCATGAGTGAGGCATTGCCGCATCGCGGTCGACTATTGTACCGCGCGGCGGTGGCGACGAACGTTCACCAGTATGTAATTGAAAAACCGGACGGATTCACTTTCCGCCCAGGCCAAGCCGTCGATTTTGCGATCGACCAACCCGATTGGCGCGGGCAACTGCGGCCATTTACGCTTACCAGTTTGCCGGACAATCCGCGACTAGAATTCATCATCAAGTCCTACCCGCTCGCCGAGCATCCCGATCACGATGGTATGACCGAGCATTTGGACAAGGGCGTCCAGGTCGGCGACCACGTGTTGTTCAGTGATGCGTGGGGCGCGATCGAGTATCGCGGCCCTGGTGTGTTCATCGCTGGGGGAGCGGGAGTTACGCCGTTCGTGGCCATCCTGCGGCAACTGGAACAGCAAGGCAAGCTGGCCGGCAACCGTCTGTTCTCGAGCAATCGGAAGGCAGACGAGGTGATTCTGCAAGGCGAATTTGCGAGGATGCTCGGAGACGACTGCGTGTTTACGCTTACCCAATCACAACAACGCAATTACGAATACGGCCGCATCGATCGGAAATGGCTCGAAGCCCGCGTGCCTCGCTTTGATCAACCATTCTATCTGTGCGGCCCGCCCAAGATGGTGGAAGAACTCAGCCAGACCCTCAAAGCGCTAGGGGCTGAGACGGATTCATTGGTGTTTGAGAAGTAGGCGCGCGTGGGGTAGGCTGGTTGTTTGGCGTTGATTTTAATGTAGACAAGCTGGAAGCTTATCCCACGTCAGACAAGCTGGAAGCTTATCCCACGGAAGCTTATCCCACGTTTGACAAGCTGGAAGCTTATCCCACGGAAAGAATTATTATTGTAGACAAGCTGGAAGCTTATCCCACGAGGAGACGGTTGTGACATCGGAAATGGCTACCTGCGTAACGACTAGCTGTGGGCGATCTGCTCCGCTAGTCACCAAGACGCCCATCCTGGATGAAGGCGATGTGGAGTCGAAACGTCAGGAGATCTTGGACTACTTCCACCATACCGCCACGCTCTACGAAAGCTTGTTCGAATGTCTGGCCAGCGACGAAGCGTTTTATGCGCGAGCCAATCGCTTGCGGCAGCCGCTCATCTTCTACTACGGCCATACGGCAGTCTTCTTCATCAACAAACTAAACGTGGCTAACCTAATCGAGACGCGGATCGACCCCGAACTCGAATCGATGCTGGCTGTGGGCGTGGACGAAATGTCATGGGACGATCTAGATGAAAAGCATTACGACTGGCCCACTCCAGAGCGAGTCAAGGCGTATCGCGATCAGGCTCGCCATGAGATCGATCGGTTCATTCGCGAGTCTTCTTTTGATCTGCCTATCGACTGGCAGAGCCCCATGTGGATCGTGTTGATGGGCATCGAGCACGCGCGAATTCACTTGGAAACATCCTCTATCTTGATTCGCGAGTTGCCACTGGAGCTGGTTAAAGACCATCCGGTGTGGGGAAAAATTAGTCGACAAACGGGCCCGCCACCCACCAACGAGTTGTTGCCCGTGGCCGGCGGACTGGTGGAGATGGGCAAGTCCAGGAC
>CAKQNH010000552.1 GCA_934255105.1 uncultured Pirellulaceae bacterium | reverse complement strand
CCCCATCAGGGAAAAACAGCTTCAGACCACTTCATTTACTACGCTAAACGCAAACCTCGTTTTCACATCTTCCGTCTAACCCATACAGTACTTTCTCGCCAACGATCCACGCGTCCCACAAGAGGTGCGTGAGAAGTTCAAGCAATATGGCTTGGCTGCCGACGAATTTGTCGACACAGACAATTGGCCGCATCAAATCTACGTCCGCGAGGCGCGGCGATTGATCGGCGAGTACGTCATGACAGAGAATGAATTGCTCAAAAAGCGTCCCACGCCCGATTCGATCGGCATGGGTTCCTACACGATGGACTCCCACAACGTGCAACGCTACGTCATGCCTGATGGTTACGTTCAAAATGAGGGAGATATCGGCGTCAGCACTCGCGGGCCCTATCAAATCGCTCTGGGCTCCATCCTGCCGAAGAGGAAGCAATGCGAGAATCTGCTAGTGCCCGTCTGCGTCTCAAGCTCCCACATCGCCTTCGGCTCCATCCGCATGGAACCGGTGTTTATGATTCTTGGACAATCAGCGGCCACGACGGCCGCGCTCGCGCTGCAGGAGAACATCGCCGTCCAGGAGGTCGAGTACAGCGCACTGCGCGAGCAACTGCTCAAGGACGGTCAAGTTCTGGAGTACGCCCACACATCCCTCGGTCCGCTGAGCGTCGACCCCAAGACGCTCGACGGAACACTGGTCGACGATAGCCAAGCCACACTGAGCGGAAACTGGACGCCCAGCACGTCAGGTTCCAGCGTCGGACGCGAGTACTTGCACGATGGCAGGGCGAGCGACGGCAATGCCACAGCAACGTACACGGTGCAACTCGAGCCCGGTCGTTACGCAGTGCGGTTGGCCTACTCTCAGAACGCCAATCGCGCCACCAACGTACCCGTCGTCATCCACACTAAAGCGGGCGAGACGACGGTCACAGTGAATCAACGTCGCGCACCACCGATTGACGGGCTATTTGTATCGCTGGGTGAGTTCGATTTTGCTGCCGACCCGCCGGCCGTAGTAAGTCTCTCGAATCGAGACACCGATGGCTACGTGATCGCCGACGCCGTCCAGTTCCTGCGCATCGATGCGTCCAAGACGAGCCCCCAAGGTTCCAAAACAGACTGCAAGGCAGACTGAACAGCCGAGCAATCAGCCACACGACATGTGCAGCCTTGGCCGAAGGCCTATTTCATCATAGCCAGGGGCAACGCCCCTGGAAGTTGAACCGCGTATAACACGTTTGGCCAACGGCCATATTCAACGAGTTAAATGTTCAACGTCGCACTAAATATTCATCGATGGTCGGTGACACCGACTGCCGGGGACACCGACTGCCTGGGACACAGCACTATGCCGGGCGGCTATGGACAGGACCAGGCTAGCATCAGCAACCAAGAGCAGAGGACCATGCCATGGGGCTGACCAAGCTCGCGGCTTGCTCGCATTAGCATTAGTAACGTACACCTCCGGCGAAGTGCAGTGGCCCTGGGGCTGGCCATTAGAACAAGAGGGAAGGCCCCGAGCTAATGAGCCTTCTCAAAAGATTCAGAAAGGCGCTCACGCCAATATTGCGGGTTGTGGATCATCTCGCCGATCAACCGCGCAGCACATCCTGGGACCACAGTCCGCCCTTGCTCCCACTCCTGCAAAGTCCGGACAGGAACCTGAATGAACAGCGCAAAAACTGTTTGGCTCACTCGAAACGCTTCTCGGATCGATTTGACTTCATCGCCCGCAATCGCCCTAGGCTCAAGGCGAAGCTTTACGCGACGAACAGTTAACTGTGGACGCAGATCGTCAAGCGACTCGACATCGACCAGGCGCTTATTAGCTGCTTTCAACCGAGAAAGAAGCTTGTCTTCAAATGGGCTAAATTGGTTGTTTACTTGCTTATTTTCGGCCACACTATACTCCTTGGTAACTTCAGTTTCCATAGACATCTTTGAGGCGATCTTTCAACAATTCGGCTTCCGTGCGGATGGCCTTTAACGCCTTTCCTCCGATGTTATCTACCTCCGACTTGGGATAGACCATGATCAAATAGACAATGAATATCTCTGGAATCCATAGGTAGATGATCCGAAGCCCCCCACGCTTTCCTTTTCCAGAAAGCCCCCACCTGAGCTTGCGCAGCCCACCACCACCGGGAATCACGTCGCCGGATTCTGGAAATGCGGATAACGCTACCTGCATATCCCATAGATCCGTTTCCGTACTTAGACCGCAGTCCTCCCAATCCTCATCAAATCCCTCCTCATGGATAAAATCTACCAGCCCCGAAGGTGTCATGATGTGCTCGACGTATTCCCCATAAACCTACATTAAATTCACTGAGCTTCTCTTGCTCACGTCAAATTTCCTTAAATCAATGATCGACCTGCGGTTGTATCTAACTATACGTAGACTACGGATAAAAGTCGAGATGGAAAACGGTAAATCGACCGAGGCGACCACATAGCCCTTAACTATGGGCCTCCTCCAGTTCCGGTTGCACGAACCTCTTGTTATCCGCCGGTAAGGGGTTTGCGTTCGAGATATTGGTAAACCATGCCGTTTGTGTCCATCGAATTGACATGAAGTCGGGTATCATCAGCACGCAGAATGGGAGCTGGGTTTTGTGGGGAGTCGGGGGCGAAGGACCAGTCTATCAAAATTGTTTGCAGGCGGACGACTGGTAGCACAGACGACCGGGGACATAGCGCGACGCCGAGTGGCTAGGAACGTGACTATGCTGACACCGCCATCCGCGAGCAAGCGACTGCTGGCCACAAAGTACTATGCTGAGTGGCTATGGATAGGGTGGGTTCCCCGTCCAGACACGGGCCGCTCCTGGGTAGGAAGATGGAGCTGGGAAAATGGGTATCTAGTCGCTGAATTTTCTAACCTGCCATTTTCTAACCAGTGAAGATGGCGGAATTTCCGTCGGCATGGCGGTTCTTTCATCGCCGGACGACGAATAGCTCAGTCATATCTTGCCGAGACGAATGACAAAATAAGGGAAAGCGAATCTCACACTCGATGGAATGGCAAGTGCTATAAGGCCAGGCTTATAGAAACTGCACCTTCAGGAGTAACGAGCATGCGGCGAGATTCGCGAGGATTTACATTAGTGGAACTACTAGTTGTGATCGCCATCATTGGCGTCTTGGTGGGGCTGCTATTGCCAGCCGTACAGGCGGCTCGAGAAGCCGCGCGGAGAATGTCGTGTGGCAACAACCTCAAACAAATCGGCTTGGCGACTCTCAACTACGAATCGTCTACGCAGCGACTGCCTCCTAGCCTGTGTATCGATCGAACTGCGGGGGGCGGCGGATGGTCGGCGCACGGCCGGATCATGCCGTATCTCGAACAGGGAAATTTCTACAATCAGATCGATTTGAGTATCGGCTGGTCACACCAGCCTGTGGTCAGTCGCTTCCGCGTGCCGGTCTACTACTGTCCTTCAGATCCCAAGGGGGATGAGTTGCGGGATACGAGTAGCACTGGCAGCACGAGTGGAATTCAGCTCTATCCAACCACCTACGGTTTCAACGCGGGAACGTGGTTTGTATACGACCCGCGCACCAACCAAGGAGGAGACGGGGTCACCTATCCCAACGCCAACATGAAAATTGCCAATATCACCGACGGGACCAGCAACACGCTGCTGGCTGCAGAAGTTCACGCTTGGTCAGCCTACACTCGCAATGGCGGGCCACCGACGACGAGCGTGCCTCAGACGGTCAACGATGCACTGGCAATGATTGCAGCGGGTAAACCCGATCGCCTGCTTGCCTCTGGCTACGGTACAGGCCACACCGAGTGGGCCAATGGTCACACTCATCACAGTTGCTTTACCACAACGTTTCCACCCAACACACGCATACCGTACGTCTACAATGGCGTCACGTATAATTGCGACTTCAACTCGCAGCAGGAGGGTAACTCGCTCACGCGTCCCTCCTACGCTATTGTTACCTCGCGCAGCTTTCATAGCGGCGTAGTCAATGCCGTCTGGGCCGATGGTTCCGTGCGTGCAACCAGTAGCAACGTCGATGGCGCTGTATGGCGCGCCAGTGGAACTCGCAACGGTGGCGAAGTGGTTGCACTCGAATAGATGCCAAGTCTCAACTTATATGGCCATTGTAATCCCGTTAAATCCCGAATTGAGAGTCCGCTTGGGATAGGGAA
>CAKQNH010000551.1 GCA_934255105.1 uncultured Pirellulaceae bacterium | reverse complement strand
CATTGTGGCTGTAACGCATGACGCTTGCGACTTTATCAGCGCCGTCGATACGCCCGTGATATGGGAGATGAACATTTGGTATCACACATTGAACTGCGGCTTCCGATCGCGCATCAGTGGCGAGACCGACTTTCCATGTATCTATGGCGAGCGCGTTGGTTTGGGACGAAGCTACGTTCAAGTCCCCGAGCTGGCGTCGGCGGCTGACCTGCAGTTCGAAGACTGGGTGCAAGGTCTTAAGGCGGGGCGCAGCTACGTCAGCGATGGCTTGTCACACCTGCTTCAGTTCTCAGTCGGCGATCAACAGCTCGGCGCCATGGGTGACGCTGCCCAAGCCAGTCAGTTGAACCTAGCCCAGGCTGGTAAGCAGACGGTGTATTGCCAAGTGGCTGCGATGTTGCCTGAGACCCGCGATGCGTTGGGGCAGTCCATTGCCGCCCGGCGGCTGGATGAAAAACCCTACTGGCATTTAGAACGTGCGCGGCAGGGGGAATCTCGCAATGTACCGGTGGAATTGATCGTCAACGGTCAATCCGTTGCTCAGCAAATGATCGTTGCCGATGGCAAGCCTCATGCGCTCGAGTTCGAGGTCGACTTGCCCCACTCGTCATGGGTAGCTGTTCGCATTCTCCCATCGATGCACAGCAACCCGATTTTTGTCGAAGTGGGCGGCGAGCCGATTCGCGCCAGTCGTCGCAGCGCCGCCTGGTGTCGCGACGCAGTGGGCGTGTGCTGGAGTCAGAAACACACCAAGATGCGTCAGGAGGAAATTCAGGCCGCCAAACAAGCATATGACCAAGCCCGCGAAACCTATGCGAAAATTCTCACCCAGGCGGTCGCCGAGTAGCCTGCGCTTAGACAACAAAGTCACGACTACAGACAGGACTTGCGTCTGTAGCCTAGTACTCAATTAGCTTCCACTCAGGCAATTTAGTAAAACTAAGCACCCTCGCATAGGTTTCCAGTCGTCTTCAGCAAGCGAACTCAACCCACACACCAATCGCCGCAACCGTAAAGCACTAACTTTGCCGTCCAGCTATAATCGGAAGCGGAGGATCATGTTATGGTGGAATTCACAATTACCGGCGACGAGCTTTGGAAGCGGATGGAGCGAGCGGTGGAAAAGGTCAATGAACGACTACGAACGACAGTGCGGATACTCGAAGACGCCAAGGTGCCTTATGCGGTAATCGGCGGTCATGCCGTGCGGGCTTGGGTGGCCCAAGTCGACGAAGCTGCATTGCGTACAACGCGAGATGTGGACATTCTGGTTCGTCCAGCAGACTTAGCTGCTCTGATCACTGCGATGACCGCCGCAGGGTTCTATCATCGCAACACTTCGGGGCTGGACATGTTCGTCGAACACCCTGACGCTTCCGCTCGCGATGCAGTTCATGTGCTGCTCGTTGGCAACATTGAACGCGGTGGCGAACCCAATCCAGACATTGTACCAGCCGCGAGAGCTAACGATTTTCAGACTATTGCATTGGAAACACTGGTACGAATGAAGCTTAATGCCTTTCGACGCAAAGACCAAGTGCATCTACTGGACATGATTTCCCTTGGAATGGTCGATGAGTCATGGCTCGACAGGTTCCCAGAACAACTACGAGTACGGCTGGAGGAACTACTGAACGACCCCGACGGTTAACAGTTCTCTTGCTATTGAGAGCGTCATAGAGTTATTGTTGTCCCCAAACGGACCAACGATTTTAATCGCAACCCCCAGTTATTTTTTCAGTTATTTTTTAGCAATTCAAGCCGCTTACATCCGTAAAGTCGTCGATACGGTGAACGAATTCGACAACGTGCTTTATGAAGTCATCAATCTATTGCCCGAGCATCTCAGCGATGGTCTTCTTGGCGACGGCCACGGCTTCTGGGATCTTGTCGGGGAACTTGCCGCCAGCCTGGGCTAGGTCGGCTTTGCCACCGCCTCCTCCGCCGACGATGGGGGCGACTTGCCCAATCCACTGCGAGGCGCTCAAACCGCGATCTTGCAGCGCTTTGCTAATGCCCGCCACCAACAGCACCTTGTCTTCGCCCGTTTTATTGGCGAACAGCACCGCAGTCGGCTGACTGCTTTTTTGGCGGATTTGATCGATCCACTGGCGCATTAGATTGGGTGTAGCTCCTGGGGTCTCGGCTACTACGACAGTCACATCGCCGATCGATGCAGCCGATTCCAGCAGGCTCTCCGCCGAGACGCTACCGCTGGATGCGAGCGCGGAAACCTGCTGCGCTAGTTTGGATTTTTCCTCCTCCAAAGCGGCGATGCGTGTCGGAATTTCTTCCGTAGCCACGTTCAACATTCGCGCGGCGTCGCGCAGCACGGCGCGCTGAGCCAAGTACCCGCTGACATCAACTTTGGCAATTTTGACGGGCTCATCGGCAGCAGCCCCACTACCGGCGAGTTGCTTTTTCAAGCTGCGAATTTCGCCGATCAACCGCGCGACGTGGCCGGTCAGTTGGCTGGCTTCGCAACCGAGCGTTTTGGCTGTCGCGTTGAGCAACGTTTGAACGTGCTGGCGGTGGGCTTTAGCGCGCTGTCCCGTATAGGCGACAACACGTCGCGTGCCGGCCGATACACTCTCTTCGGCGATCACTTCGAACTGCTCAACTTGGCTGGTATTGGTCAAGTGCGTGCCACCGCACAGTTCTTTGGAAAACTCTCCCATGCTGACCATCCGCACTGGGTCCGGGTACTTTTCCCCAAACAACATCATGGCACCTGCCTGGCGAGCTTCAGCCAGAGGGACCGTTTTCCACGAAATCGGATCGGCCCGCTGTACCTTCTCGGCCACGATGGTTTCGATCTCGCGGATCTGATCGTCGCTCAGCGCCTGCTGATTGGTGAAGTCGAAACGCAGCCAATCGGCGTCCACCTTGCTCCCCTGTTGTTGGGCATGTTCGCCAACGACCGATTGCAGAGCATGGTGCAGGATGTGTGTGGCCGAGTGGGCGCGGCGAATGCCATCGCGGCGTGCGGCGTCGACTTTGGCGGTGACATGCATGCCGGTGGAGAAATGCCCCGATTTGAGCTTTCCGATGTGGACCAACAGATCTCCGGCGCGCTGGGTATCGGTAATTTCGAACAGCGAGTCGTCGGCGAAAATGGTTCCCGAATCACCCACCTGCCCTCCCCCTTCGCCGTAACATGGCGATCGGTCGAGCACGATGCGGACCTCTTGATCCTTAGCATCGCTGGCCTTGAGTTCGTTTACCAGATGCGCGTCGTCGTCCTTGCCAATCACGATACCTTTGACCTGGGCCGAGGACTCCATCTTATCGTAGCCCAGAAACTCGGTGCGCCGCAAAGCCTCCTTGAGCGTCTCGATGGGGCCCGTGGCGAACAGTTCGCTGCGTCCACCGCCGCTGACCTTTTCGTGTTGCTCCATGGCGGCCCGGTAGCCATCCCAATCGAACGTTAGACTACGTTCAGCAGCCAAGGCTTGGAATAACTCGGGCGGCACGCCATAAGTTTGATAGAGGCTGGCCGCTTCACTGCCATCGACCATGACTGCCGAAGAAGTTTCCATCGTGTCGAAGACGCGTTCGATGCGTTCAAGCCCGTCCCCAATGGTCGAAAAGAAATCGCTTTCTTCTTTGCGAATTACATCGGAGACACGATCGATGGTCGACTTAAGTTCGGGATAGGCAGCGGCCATGCTGGCAGCCACGGTGGGTACCAGTTGGTACAAGAAGGGTTCGACAAGTCCCATTTGATGACCATCGAGCACCGCCCGCCGTAGTAGGCGTTTGATCACATAGCGGGCCTTTTTGGGACCCGGCAAAATATTTTCGTGCACAGCGAATGCGCAGGCGCGGATGTGGTCCGTGATGCGTCGCAAGCGGCGACCATTGTCGCTTTCATACTCGTAATTTACCGAGCAGACTTCGGCGGCGGCATCCAATATGGGGCGCAGACTGTCGATATGGAAATTGGTTGGTACATTCTGCAGCACACTGGCTGTGCGCTCGAGTCCCATGCCGGTATCGATGTTCTTGCTGGGCAGCGGACGCAAATTGTTCGGCGGGTCGCCGATGCGATTGAACTGCGTAAATACGAGGTTCCAGATTTCGACATCGACACCATTGTCAAGCTGGTAGTAGATTTCGCTACATGGACCGCACACACCATCGGGCCCGAGGCTCGGCGCGCTGGCGGGCCAGAAGTTCTC
>CAKQNH010000550.1 GCA_934255105.1 uncultured Pirellulaceae bacterium | reverse complement strand
ACATGTGGCGATACCCTTTGTGGAACCGCTAAACTCTAGCACACGTTTCGTGACACACCTTCAGTTTCGGCAATACAGTACATCAAGCCCTTCTGGTAGAGTTGATGTTCTTCCAAAATTTCCTGGCGACGTTCGTAGGTCGCCTCGGGGTAGTCGTAGTTGTAGCCAATATTATCGGTGCTGAACGGACCGTGATTATTCGTATCGGTTTTGTGGTTGGGGATGGGATCGAATTTTTGAAAACCTTCGCGCCAGCCCGCTTCGAGGATGCGGACCAACAATTCGTACTGCTTGGGGTCGTAGCCTTCAGGCTTGGCAAAGGGGACCAGATTAGGCTGATGGTTGGTCAAGCACATGCGATAGCAATAAGCTTGTACGCGGTGGTCGGCCTCACCGTACTCGCCGGGCGGATCGGGACTGATTCGCGGCAGCAGGCCGCTGGAGGGATCCCCCGGAACCCAGTAGGGACTGATCGGCTGAGCGACTGCGCCAAAATGGTGACCATGGTGCAAGACTCCGGTTTGAATCCCATTCCATTCCTCGCCGTACTGCGCGCGCGATTCGCGACCGACGGTGAAATCGGCTCCGGCGGATGCTAACAGATCTCCTTCGTAGGTCGCATCGATGAACATGCGTCCGCGAAACGTTTTTCCGCTGAGCATGCGGATCGACGCGATGCGGCCCTTGGACTTCGTCACTCCCGATTCTCGATCGAGCCATTCATCCCGGTAGACGGGGATCTCCGCCTCCTTCACAAATAGCTCGAACGCCTGCTCGGCGATGTGGGGCTCGAAGATCCACATGGTCCGCTGTTCTCCATCGATCGCGGGTGTTCCCTGACCCTTGTTTCCGTACTCGGCCTGGCTCTGCCACTTCCAAGCTTCGTCGCGTTGATAGAGCTGCCAGATCCGATGATAGAACTCGCGCGCCAAGCCGCCGATGACTCCCTTGTTGCCGGTATCGGTCCATCCCAGCCCGCCGCTGGTGAGTCCACCCAGATGTTGGTCGGGCCCGACGATCACAGTAGATAGCCCCATCCGCTTAGCTTGGACAGCCGCCATGACGCCCGCGGAGGTCCCGCCGTAAACGACCAAATCGAAGGTCGGTAGACTGTCATCCACTTGAGCCTGAGCATTGGTCCGATTTCCGAAAGGTAGCAGGCTGACGAGCAATCCTGTTAAGAGCAAAAGTCGCATTGGCAATCTCCGTTGGCTAATCATAATTCAATGTTGGACGGCCTCATGGTATCACGAATTGTGCCGGCGCGTGCCGATGCCGGAGGGGCCGAGCCCCAATCGGATTCGCTTTTGCTGGGAAACTTGCGCAGTATTCGAGCGAGCAAATCGTCGAATGGAGAACAGACGATGTTGATAAATGTAGAGCAATTGTCGCAGTGGTCTCGCCAGGGAAGTGCAGTGAGGAAACGGTTGGGACAACCGTTCTACGAATCAAGTGCAGTGAAACGGTTGGGACAACCGTTCTACGAATCAAGTGCAGTGAAACGGTTGGGACAATCGTTCTACGAATCAAGTGCAGTGAGGAAACGGTTGGGATGGTCGTTCTACGAATAAAGTGCAGTGAGGAAACGGTTGAGACAACCGTTCTACGCACCTGGCTTGGTTGAAATGCGCTGGTTGAGGAATTGGTGATGGCTGTTAAATAGTCTAAGGAAACTCAACATTACGACCCCTACCGTGCCGAGTGAGGTGGCCGCTGCGATCAGGAACATGATCACGACCTGATATTTGACGGCTTGAATCGGGTCCATGCCGGAGATGAGTTGGCCGGTCATCATGCCGGGCAAGCTGACGACGCCGACAACCATCATCGAGTTGATGATGGGAGTCATGCCGGTCCGAATGGCATACCGCGCGGTGTCGCGCGATGCCTCCCACCGCGTGGCACCCAGTGCCAGCAGCGATTCGACTTGATCTCGTCTTGCCACGAGTGCCTCGGTGTAGGTGTTTAATCCAACCGAGATGCCATTGAGCGTATTGCCGAGCACCATGCCGAGCAGCGGAATGGCATATTGAGGTTGATACCATTTGTCGATTCCCTGCAGCACGGCAAATAGCGCAAAGGCGGTAACAATCCAAGCACTCGCCCAAGTGGAAATGACTGTGTTGAGCCAAATGCCGGGGTAGCGCCGCTGGTTGCGGTCGGCTGCCGTGAGGCCAGCGATCAATGTCATCAGGCTCCCCAGGCCCAGGACGATATACCAGCGATCCAAGCGGAACACCCACTCCAGCACAAACCCGACGAGGATGAGCTGTACGACGGTCCGCAGGCTGGCAATGAGTAAAGACTTCTCCATCCGCAACCGGAGCACGACGGAAATGATCCCACTGATGACGATTAGCAGAGATGCCAAAGCCACCTGCCAATAGGTTACTTCGGTATACATAGTCTTCCATTAGCCATGTGAATCGTCCGGTCAGCCACACGTTTCGCTTGCTCGGGGGCGTGCGAAACCCAAACGGTCGCGCGTTCTGCCGGTCGCTCGTTTACCCAGCTTGTGACCATGTTCTCGACCATTTCGCCTGTTGCCGCATCGAGCGCCGCTGTCGGTTCATCCAACAGCAGAATGTTGGGGTCGAGCTGTATGGCTCGCAGCAACGCAGTCAGTTGGGACTCACCGCCGGACAGGTCGCGTTGCTGTTTTGACAGGAACGACTCCGTTCGTCCCAGCGATTCCAGTAGATCCACGATTCGTTCCCGCTTGAACCGCTTGCCGTGGTGGGCCTTCAACAAAAACGATTGGCACAGGTTGTCTTCGACTGTCCCCTCGGCGATTGCTGGCCGTTGGTGAAGATACATGACTCGACTGCGGTACGCTGGTACGTCCGGTCCCGGTATTTGCTCTCCGAGCCAGAGTATCTCACCGGCGTCGTGGGGATCCAGCATGGCCAAGCATCGCAACAGCAGAGTCTTGCCGCTTCCAGTAGGGCCAACCATCGCGATCCGATCGCCACCGCGGAGTGTAAGCGAAATGTCCTCAAGCAATATGCGTCCGGCTGATCGCCGCGTCACTCCGCAGGCTTGTAGCATATCAGCTCGAATTCAAAAGCGAATTGGTGTGCCTCGCGATCGGGAACCAATTTGACTCCATTGCACAGTTGCTCGGTCTCAGGATCGAAGGTGATGACTTCGACATGTACCGTTTGATTCTCTGGGCGGAAACGATACAGTCGCAACCAACCGCTGCTGTAATCCTGTTAGGCAACTTGCCAAGTATCTCCACTGTTGAAGAGCTTGTTCAAGTCCCCTGCCCCACGTTTGGCGACGGCGGCAGCGACTTGCCCACGCACTTCATCCTCGAAGACTGGCAGGTCAACGGCGCGGTATACGCCGATGGGCTCTGGGAACTCGGGGTAGCGCATCTTGGCGAGCAGATGTACCAGAGTCGTATCGGACTTCTCATCATGGACGAGCAGATCATTGTGGCTCACGCTGCCATCGGCCAAGCTAACTATCTCTGGGCGAAGCCCGTTGAGCCGAATGCCTTTGTCGCGGTTCTTGCCGAAGATCATCGGCTCGCCATGCACCAATTCCAAGGTGTGATCCTCGCGGGTAGCTTTGTCCTGGGCGTAGCTGAAGGCACCGTCATTGAAGACATTGCAGTTTTGATAGACTTCGACCAAAGCGGAACCGCGGTGCTGGGCGGCGCGCAGCAACGTGGCAGCTAAGTGCTTGATGTTAACATCCACGCTGCGGGCAATGAAGGAAGCTTCGGCACCCAATGCGAGCGAAATTGGATTCAGCGGATGATCGACGGCACCCATGGGCGAACTCTTGGTGACCTGCCCGGCAGGGCTGGTGGGCGAGTACTGGCCTTTGGTCAGACCGTAGATGCGGTTATTGAACAGCACCATGGTCAGGTTGACGTTGCGCCGCAACATGTGGATGAAGTGATTGCCACCGATGCTCAGCGCATCGCCATCACCGGTGATGACAAACACCTTCAAATCGGGTCGGGCCACGCGCAGACCGGTTGCAACGGCTGGTGCGCGGCCGTGAATGCTGTGCATGCCATAGGTGTTCATGTAATATGGGAACCGGCTGGAGCAGCCAATACCCGAGATGAATACGATGTCTTCCATCGGCAACCCAAGGTTGGGGAGCATCTTTTTCATCTGAGCCAAGATGGAATAGTCACCACAGCCTGGGCACCAACGGATGTCTTGAT
>CAKQNH010000549.1 GCA_934255105.1 uncultured Pirellulaceae bacterium | reverse complement strand
CATCGATTTGAATCGAGCTGGCACACCGCTGCTTGAGATCGTGTCTGAGCCCGACCTGCGTTCGGCGGCTGCGGCCAAAGCCTTTTTAACTGAGCTGCGGTTGCTGCTAACCTATTTGGAGGTTTCCGATTGCAATATGCAGGAGGGGAGCTTGCGCGCGGATGCCAATGTGAATTTGCATATCGACAAGGATGGTCGCACGCTGGCTACTCCGATTGTCGAAGTGAAAAACCTAAACAGCTTTCGCGCCGTAGAGCGGGCGTTGAACTACGAAACCACGCGACAGTACGATGCTTGGCTGAAGACCGGACAGGAGCTGGGACAGGCACCCAAGCAGACTCGCGGCTGGGATGATGCGGCGGGCGTGACCGTGCCGCAGCGCGAGAAGGAGGAGTCGAGCGACTATCGATATTTCCCGGATCCAGACCTAGTGCCGCTGCAGATCGCGGCGGAGCGACTACAGCGAATTCGTGGGCAGCTCGGTAGTTTGCCCGCCGAACTGCGGCGCGAGTTGGAAAGCGAGCATGGATTGAAGCCCTACGATGCCGACGTGATCGTATCGCAGGGGAGGGGGGTAGTGGAGTATTTTCAGGCGGCGGTGGCTGCAGGTGGTGGTGCCAAACGAGTCAGTTCTTGGATTCAGCAAGACGTGCTGCGGACACTCAACGAAACGGGAGGGACCATTCAAACATTTCCGGTCGGTGCCGGTCGCTTGGCGGAACTGATCCAAGCGATTGAAACGGGCGAGCTGGACAATAGCCGTGGCAAAGATGTGTTCCAATACTGGTTAACGCACTCCGACAGCGATTTGGCTGTCGCCAAAACGGCCCTGGGCATTGCCAGCGTCGACCGCGGTGAATTGGAGGCCCTGTGTCGCGAGCTGTTGGCAGAAAATCCCAAAGTGGTCGAGCAGGTTAAAGATGGAAACCTCAAAGGGCTGGGCGCGCTGATCGGTGCCGCCAAGAAGAAGAACCCCAATGCTGATCCCAAGCTGGTCCGCGAATTGTGCCAGCAGTTGATCGAGTCAAGCTAAGCGTGTAGTGGAAGTCGCCAAGACTTTCGGCGATGTCTGAATTATTGATAAAAAACTCTCCTATGCAGACTGTTCCGGCCTAGGTTGTTACAATCTCCGGCACGTGTTAGGTGATGCACTTTATGGAGCGTAGTGTCGCCTTGGGAGATGCCAGGAGGGCATGTTGCGGCCATGGGGTCATGGGTTAACTTTTCGCGAGATGACAACTGTGTCACGAACTCTCAATGGAAAAGTCGTGCAGATCGACGACTCAGGTAACTTAGTCACCGACATACCTGGTGCCAGTTTGAGCGGCGCACCGCGCGATGCATCGCTGCGCGTGGTGGTGGAGGAGCACGAGACCTATGGTCTATACCCTGCTGATCACAGCCAACCGGCGATGACGCTGGTGGCTACAGTGGATGAGCAAGGTCCGTTGAAGATCGTATTGGTGGGCGACAGCGCAAGTCTGATGTTGGGCGTTCGCCCAGGTGCAGTAGTGGAAGTGCATTGGTAAGCAGTGATAAAGGATGGACCCAGGGGTGGATGTAGGACAAGCTGACTGGCTGCGGTGGGATCGCGAGCACTACTGGCATGCGTTTACGCAGATGGCCGAATACGAACCACTGATCGTCGATCGAGCCAAAGGTGTTTGGTTGTACGACAGCCAGAACCGGCAACTGCTCGATGGCGTTAGCAGTCTGTGGTGCAATGTTCACGGCCATGGACACCCCCACATCGATGCGGCTATCACGCAGCAATTGGCGCGCGTGGCACATGTGACCTCGCTGGGGATGAGCAACAGCACCACGATCGAGCTGGTGCGGCGGTTGGTCGAAGTGACGCCTGATGGGCTTGAGTGTGTCTTCTTCAGCAGTGACGGCTCCAGCTCGGTGGAAGTGGCGTTGAAGTTGGCCTTCCAGTACTGGCGGCAATGTCCGCAGCCTGAGCCAGAGCGGAATCTATATTTGGCTGTTGGCAATGCTTATCACGGTGACACGTTGGGGAGCGTCAGCGTGGGGGGCGTATCGCGTTTTCATGCCATGTTCGATCCGCTATTATTCGAAGTCGTGCGGGGCCCGTGTCCCGACAGCTATCGCCGCCCGCCGGGAGTGGCCGACGAAGAACTCAGCGGCTATTACTTGAAGCAGTATGCAGTCTTATTTGAGCGTTTTGCGGGAAGGCTGGCGGCGCTGATCGTCGAGCCGCTGGTGCAGGGAGCGGCGGGGATGGTTATGCACCCGCCGGGTTTCCTGCGTGGGCTGTGCGAGCTGGCTCGACAGCACGATGTGCTGCTGATCGCCGATGAGATTGCCGTTGGGATGGGGCGCACCGGCAAGCTGTGGGCTTGTGAGTGGGAGCAGGTTGAGCCCGATTTCCTGTGCGCCGGCAAAGGGCTCAGCGGCGGTTATCTGCCTCTGGCCGCCACGCTGACAACGCGACGTGTGTGGGATGCATTCTTGGGAGAGTACGCTCAGTCGCGCTCATTCTTCCATGGACATTCATTCGGAGGTAACCCGTTGGGATGCGCGGCTGCACTAGCTACGCTGGAGTTGTTTGAAGAAGAGCGGACGCTCGCCAATGTGGCGGTGCGTGGCAAGGAGTTGGACGACGGCTTATCGCGGTTGAAGAAATTTCCTGTGGTGGGGGACATTCGCCGCCGTGGATTGATAGCCGCGGTGGAATTAGTCACCGACCGAACCTCGCAAGCTCCGTTCCCGTGGACAGAGCGGCTGGGGCACGAGGTGTGTCGGCGAGCGCTCGAGCGCGGCGTGTGGCTCAGACCGTTGGGCAATGTGATCGTTATCATGCCACCTTTGTGCGTGGAGGCGAGTCACATCGAGCAGCTTGTCGATGCAGTGCAGTACGGCATCGAGCAGACGTTTTACTGATCGCTGGGCGATTCGATATTGCCGGCGGGTGCAGGTAGGAGGGCTTCGCCGTTGCGCGAGAAAGCTTGTGGGGCTTCGTTCCTTGGGCGGTTTTGGCTGGCCGGTTTGGCGTAGTCGGGACGAGGGCCGGTTTGCAAGGCTTCCCAGGGTTTTTGATAATAGTAGGTCTTGTAGACCGGTGGGCAGTGTTTGCCCGCATATCGCCCGGCTTGGACATTCTCCTGCCAGACCATCGCTTCTTGGCTGGTGGGCGATATCTTGTCGGCCAGCCAGCCGGTCGTAAAGCGTGGCCGGTTGTACGCGCGACGATATTCGGTGTGGGCGTAGTAGAGCGGACGCGGCAGAATGTCGGGTCGCGGATCTGCGGTGTGATTCAACGTGGGACGCTCTGAGGCCAAGCTGATGGAAGCCTTCATGCCCGACGGCGCACAAGCGACTAGCAGTAGCAATGTTCTGGCGACTGGTCTGCTCAGGCCAGAGAATCCCAGGCTAGCGAGTCGCGCTGTGATGAGCTGTGAATTTAGGAGGGGCATGGCGCATCCGTTCGCTCAAGAGATTGTGAAATTGGCGAGCATCCTTGCTTGCCGTGGGATAAGCTTCTAGCTTGTTATCTGTGGGATAAGCTTCTAGCTTGTCGTCTGTGGGATAAGCTTCCAGCTTGTTATCTGTGGGATAAGCTTCTAGCTTGTTATCTGTGGGATAAGCTTCTAGCTTGTCGAATTCAAAATGCTGACAAGCTGGAAGCTTATCCCACTTTAATACAGACAAGCTGGAAGCTTATCCCACGTTAATACAGACAAGCTGGAAGCTTATCCCACTTTTCGGCCAGTGGTGTCTTCGTCATATGCGTTACTTGACTCTTAGTCGGCTCGCCAGAGGTTGGGTGGTAATGGCTGTAGGGGTTGGGTGGTAATGGCTGTAGGGGTTGTTCGGCGGTGGATGGCGCGAGATCGACATGGGCTTTGTTTTTTGGGGTAGTATTGAGTTAGGGATATACAGCCGAGCAAATGTAAAAACTTTAGTATCGTTGGGAATTCCCGGCGAAGCGCCCAAGCATGCCTTAGCGAACAGGTAGACTGTGAGGGTGGGGGTGAGTCTGGCAGTGGAATGGCTATTGGTAGAGAAACGGCTGAGTTTTGCTATGTATGCGCGACAGTTTTTGAATTTCAATCGGTTTTCATCATCGCTCGTCTGTTGGATGATGTTGTCATGGGGGGCGGTTCCAATTAGCAGTGTTCACGGGCAAGCTGGCTTGCCACCATTCATCAATTTCGGAGCGGCCCGCGAGCAGC
>CAKQNH010000548.1 GCA_934255105.1 uncultured Pirellulaceae bacterium | reverse complement strand
GTATCAGAAATGGGTGACGGTGTCGATTACTCCCGAGCAGCGCGCGGAGATTCGTGGCTGGCATCGCGAGGCCGTGCAGCGCGAGCGGCTGGCACCGATCGGGCTGGGAGTCACCGGTTTGTTGGGGTGCGTGGGCCTAATGCACTTGCTGCTCCGTCGCAAACCAGGACGGCCTCACTAGAAGAAACCCTACGCTAGCGCGTTAGGCTCGCCAGCCACTACAAAGGACACTCCATGAGCGGCGTTGATGTCGCGGAACAACTGCTGATTGAACGGGTCAGCGAAGGCCAGCCGCAAGCCTGGGAGGATCTCATCGCCCGTTACGAAGGCCGCCTGCTGGCCTACGTCGACAGCCGCTTGCGCAATCGTGCTGCCAGCGAAGACATCGTACAGGAGACCTTTATCGGTTTTCTCAACAGCTTACCGAACTACGATCGCAGGCGGCCGCTGGAGAGTTATCTGTTCACCATCTGCGCATACAAGTTGACCGATCACCTGCGCCGCGAAGGGCGCAGACCAACTCTGTCGCTGCATCAGAAGTCCACTAGCAGCTCGGCGGCCCCCTGGCTGATTGTTTCCTCTCGCGCCCGTGGAGCGAGCACTATAGTGCGTAGCGGCGAGCGCAAGCAACTGGAAGAGCGAGCGATCGTAGAAGCCCTGCAAGATCAGATCGACAAGTGGCGCGCGCGCGGTGACTGGAACAAACTCAAGTGCATCGAACTGATATTTGTCGTCGGGCAAGGGAATAAAGAGGCGGCCGCACTACTAGGGCTCAGCGAACAACAAGTCGCTAACTACAAGTCCGATTTCTTGGCTCGCACCAAAGCTCTGGTCGGCCGCCAGCGGCTCGATACGGCGGTGTTTCCCGAGTTGGGAGCTACCAGCGAACCTCCATTTGATTGACGATCTGCTGCGCCAGTTGCTCGATGGCTCGCAGTTGGCTGGTAGCTATACTCTGGCCCGCCTCGGGGATGAAGTCGCTTCCCTGAATAAAGTAAAACGCCAGTTCTCCCTGCGGCACAAAGCGATTCTCCATGAGCAGATTCCCTTGCCGGTCGGTCCAAGTCAATTCAAGGGAAAGCATATTCTCCAGCGCTCGCGGTTCATCCGTGTTGGCCTCCACGATCACGCGTTTGGTCTGCGAGGTGATTCGGCACGTCAGCGTGCTATCGGCGCTAGGATCGGCAACCACCTTGTACGGTGTCCGCGTCTCCACCTCCTTCTGCAACGCCTCGGTCAACTGCACTCCCAAGTCATGGCGAAACGTCTCATTGCGGACCACCGGAATGTAGATCGTCCGCAGGTTGGGATTATACAGCGACGCCGATCCGGCCCGATAACCCGCACAGCCCGCGGTGGTCATGCACAGAGTTAACATAGCCAACCTCAGCAGCGTGGCCGTTCGTAGCGGAAGTCGCCAAGACTTTCGGCCGTTTCGCGCTGATGGCCCAAAGTCTTGGCGACTTCGGCGGCGAGATGCGGGGCCATGGGGGCGTAGTGACATGGCTACTCCGCTGTACTATCTTTGAGCCACGGCCGATCGTCGTTCTGAGCTTTGAACATCCATACCAGCGGCTTAAAGCGCTGCGGCGGATCGTCGGGCGCACCCTCTAGTTTGCTCAGCATCAAAGTGGCTTGCTCTGCGAAGGGCGTGTCTGCGTACTCATCCAAGAGGCGTTGGTAGTGAAACCGCGCGGCCTTATTCTCGGTTCGTTTGTAGCGGTAGTCGGCTTGCTTCCAAATCCGCTCCGCCATTTGAAATCGAATCTTGGAGTACGCTTGGTTCAGTTCTTGCTGCTTCTCGGAGGACTCCTGCGGGAACTGTCGGACCATTTGCTTGACACGGGCTTGCGCGTTCGTCAGCGGAATACTGCTGTAATCCGCACCTTGATAGGACGCCAGTAGACTTTGCAGTTCCAGGAACTGCGCGTTGAACTGATGCTCACTGTCGGGGAAAGTCAGACGCAGATCGGCGAAAGTATCTGCCGCGCTTTCAAACTTGCCCTTCTGGAAATCTTCCACCGCCAAACGCATTGTAGCATCGTCGCTGACCTTGCCGGTTGGATTGTCCAGCCGCACTTTCTCCAGCACGCGCTTGCCATGGCCGCCAGTGTCGTTGTATGGGAACTTCGGATCGGTAAAGTTGACAACCATAAAAGGTTTGTGCTTAACGTTATCCGTTTTGAGCCAATAATCGGCGATTTCGAAACGCCGCGAATCGACATGATCTAGATAGGGATTGCGAGGGTACTCTTTGATCAACTGCGCGTACAATCGCTCCGCTTGATAGTAGTCTTCGGCGAAGAAGTGCGATTCGGCAGCCCACATCAGAGCCTCCTGCTCCAGGCTAGAACTCTGCCAGTTCTTGGCGGCAGTCTGAAATTTAGTCGACGCCTCGCGGAATAGTCGGGCACGCTCGACGGCCTTCGCCTCGGTGGCTTCATTGAAGAGGTCCTCCCCCTCGGCGAACAGGCTCTTGGCCAAGTTCACATCTTTGCGGCGTTTGGCACGCAAGCCCATGCGGGCCATAAATGTGTCGCCGGCTCGCCCCTTTTCCGCCGTCACCCCTTCGGGTTGATAGACGTCTTCATCCGCGTATTGATCGTCGTCATTGATGGTCGGGTTCTCAATGCTGCGACGCGTGGCATCGTAGTCCGACAGCAATGCTGTTTTGGGAGAAAATATGGAGCATCCCATCAGCGCACCGCTGACCAGAAGTGGCGCAGCCAGGGCCAGCAGGGCTGGACGCCAGCGAGTCAATTGTGTCGGGCCTCTGCGTGTCAACGCCCAAGCTCCTGTAAATAGGGATGCATCTGCAGTTTGCGATCGAGCAGCACGGTCAAGTACCGCGTCACTACCCCGCGAATAACCGATCGATGGTCTGGACTCAAGGCCGATATGTCGATCTCGCGCCACCGACTGTCACTAAATTGTTCCAATTCGTCGATCGCCGCGCGGGGCACACGAATCATTTGTCGCTGTCCCACCTGGCAATTTGCGCACAACACGCCACTGGCCATCGTCCCGAAGACCCACCACGGGGCGTCCGGTACCGTCTGCCCACAATGGGCGCACAGTCGCAGGCTGGGGAGGTGGCCCACCAACCGCAACATCTGTAATTCCCAACGCAATACCACTCCCGCCAACGCTTGGCCGGGATCGGAGATGGCTGCCAAGGTGGCTTCGGCCAGCTCGAATATTTCAGGCTGTCGATCCTGTTTGTCTGTCAATCGCTCCAATAGCTCGGCCACGTAATAGCCGGCATACAACCGCAGCAGCTCGCGTGAACCGCCGCGGAATCGCCTAGTCAACTTGGCCTCGGTCAGGAGATCCAGCGCATCGGAACTCTTCGAGATGAACACTACGCGACAAATCGAAAGCAGGTCAAGAGCAGCTTCGAACGGGCTTTTGGGTCGGCGTGCGCCCTTGGCTAGCACCGATAACTTGCCGAAATCGCGAGTATAAATATGGGCGATCAAGCTGGTTTCGCTCCACGCAATCACGCGCAGCACGATCGCGTCGGATTGTTCAACAGCCACTTGGCGGCTCCCTTCTTCTCAATAAACCTCCCAGACTATCTTCCCTTCGATCATTTGGGTACGCATAATGCATGTTGAACTTGGCCACAGCGTTTGAGGCTGCCAATAGGACAGTGGATAGACGATTCTGTGGGATTTCGCCGCGTGCCTGAGATTTGTTCGGAGGGTAGCAACCGTGCAATGGACAGAGCCTAATATTTTAATTGCAGACGACGACCGCGATTTCCGCGAGTCTCTAGGCGAGGTCTTTGCCCGTCGCGGCTACTGCACGCGCCTGGCGGCCGACGGTCACGAAGCGGTCCAGATCGTGCAAAATGACGGCGGACTGCACATAGTCATCCTGGATGTCCACATGCCTCGCTTGTCGGGTATCGAAGCTCTGACTGAAATCCGGCGACTGGTAGCTGTCAGCCTGCCATGCATCCTCATGAGTGCCCAGCTCGATGAAACCATCGTGCGTCAAGCGGAGCAGCTCAACACCGCATCCGTGCTAGCTAAGCCCTTTACGCTCCGCGCCGTAACTGGCACAGTGGAAAAAATCTTGGCCCAGTCGTACGGCTGGAAATTGTAGCGTGAGTAATCGACGGCACCACCTGCCAGCCTAAACATCTGGCCAGCGATAACTCTCGCGATCATAGGTCGCCATTGTAGAACGGTTGTCCCAACC
>CAKQNH010000547.1 GCA_934255105.1 uncultured Pirellulaceae bacterium | reverse complement strand
TAGTTCCGAGGGTCTACCGCCGTGTTATTGTCAGCGATGGCATTCAATTTAATGTAAGTTCCATAATCGATGGTGTTCGACAGGAACGAAACACTGCCGTCGCCATAGCCGGCCGCGAGACTGCCGGAATGGAAACTGCTGGTACTATTCCACTTGGTCTGAGGTGCCCACATGGAAATATATGTTGGTGCCAACGTTTGAGGTCCACTTTGAAACCAATCATTCACGCTTCCAATGGTGCGGCCATCAGGATGTACGGACTGATGACCATCCCAGCCGAACGTACCGCGGGTGGCTGGGCCGACAAATGCGCAGTGGAAGAAACCTTCCGACTGGGGAATGCGTTCACCAGAACTGGATTGGGCATCGGTTCCGCCGCTAAAACCGCTGGTGTCCGTTTCACCTAGGATCATGGTGTTCGACGTTCCATCCGTAATCGACGCGATACTATTAAAACGGCTGACCGTGAATAGCCCCGACAAATCGCCCCGTTTGGTGAAGCCTAGAGCAACCCAGGCTGGGGTTGGAGTAATCGCGTAAGTGGGTAGCGAATCATACCCCTCGCTCCCCGAATAGTTCGTGGGGGTGATCGAGGTCAGGTCGTACTGGTTCCTATAGGTCGCATCCGACGGACACTGGAGCGCAGGGAGACGAGAACCAACGATGGCCTGTCCCCACACGCGAAGATTGCGATTGGTATTGTTGTAGAGAGCGGTCTGCTCCATGAATGGCAGTATCGATTCCAACCAAGTGTGGTGATAAGGAATTTGATATGGCCGTTTGCCTGGGCCAAAAACAACGCCTGCAGGAAACGAATTGTTCGAGTCGTGGTAATTGTGCAGCGCCAGCACCAGTTGTTTCATATTGTTGCCGCAGGACATTCGTCTAGCTGCTTCGCGAGCGGCTTGGACGGCTGGCAACAATAGACCGACCAAAACGCCGATGATGGAGATGACCACCAACAGTTCCACCAGCGTAAAACCTCGCTGGCGCACGGAAACCTCGCGGTTATTCATATAAGTCCGCCTCCACTATAAGACAAGTAACATTTGGGGATCAAGAAAAGTTACTCAGAGCCCCCTGGGACGACTTGCAAAAACTGCTCCCAAACTCGGTAGCATCAGAACACTCGTCCCTGTCTATCGATTTTACGGGGATGGGCGCTAAATGCAAGCAACATCGCTTGCTAAACGGGTAAATCCATTTATGTAGTAGGGGCTAATACATTCGCAACTGCGGTGTAGGGGACATAACCGACCATTGCGCGGCTGCAGACGACAGGGCGTTCTACTGGCACGCAGCCGGCTTAACGAGTCGGTGCTTTTTACTTCCAGCGGTCTTGGCTGGGGATGTATGGCTCAATGGCAGATAGCTGATTTCCGTCGACGGTGGCGGCAAAGCGGATGCCGAGAATGGCAATATTGTCGGCAGCTTTGGTCAACTGCAACGAATTGTTGAGCTTCAGTTCCACGCTTTGGTAGACACTTAAAATTTCGTCCAGCAGCGGTTGATTGAGTTTCGACTGTGCAGCGGCAAGTCGCTTGGCGGCGCGCGATGCGCGGCCGGCCGCGTTGACTCCGAAGGTCGCCTTCTCTGTGGCCGTTGCCGTGGCGCGCAGGCTGAACTCCAAGTCGGCGATCATGCCGGCTACAAACATTTGACGCAGGCGCTCGGGACTAGACAGGGGGTTGCTGTGGCCATCGGCGCGTAGAGAGTCCCCGCGCAGAAAATTGTGACGCACAGTTCCCTGGGACCAAGCCACGATCTCAAAGTCCATACTTCCCGCATTGTGCCCACCCACGTTTACCAACTGCTCGTCAGGAACCGTATGGCAGCGGTAGCAGCTCTGCGCCATCATATAGACATTGATCGGATTGCGCATGCCCGCGCCGATGCTCGACCGCAATCGCTCGACGCGATGCGCGGCCGTCTCGGTCTCTTTGGTAACTCCCGGACCCCCGTAATCGCTGTGAACGTCGAGCCAGTTTTTGGCGGCACCATGACACGACTCACAAGAGACCCCAGCAATGGCTTCGAGGCTCGCGCCGGAACTTTGCATCGTGTAATGGCACTTGATGCAGGCGCTATCGTTTTTGAAGGAGCTGATCCCCAACTTGTTGGCGATCTGTTGCGCTTCGGGGCGGCGGTGTAAAGTCAAGAAAGTCGCTGAGTGCGGCGTCTGTTTCCACACCGAGATTTCCGACGCATGGCACTTTTCACAGCTCTCTACGCCCATGACATCGTGCGGATTGAGGTTCAGTGGTAGTTCTGCATTGCGTGGTCCCGAATTGTCGTAGCTGGAGGTCGCGCTGCCGGAAGCCGTATCGTTGGAAGCCGCATCGTTGGGTGCCATGCCGAAACTGGCTGCCAGCCACACAGCGGAAAGCGATATAACAACGGTTTTCTTCTTCAGTTTTAACATGGCAATTTTGTATAAGTGCGCTTGAGCTTAAAGAAATGCATCGTTCGCCCCAGGTGGGTGCGGGGACTGAACGGTCTGCCTAAACCTAGCTCATCCCTATCGGGTCACCAAGCGGTATTTAGCACAGCCTGTGTTTCAACGGGGAAGCTAAGCCCTACAATCGGCACAAGAATCAGCACGCGTACGCGTGCCAGTTTTATACATCCACGCGGCAAGGAGTCTTGGGACGAGCGATGCAGGCTAGGCATTCGCCTGCAGCCAAATCGATTGCAACGGGCCGATCATGGGTCACCTGACCCTCGAGCAGTTTTACTCGGCAACCGCCACACACGCCGCTCAGACAACCGCTGGGTATGTCAACTTGATGTTGTCGAGCCAACTCCCACAAGCTCTGCTGTGGATCGCTCCAGGCGGCCTGGACACAACTGCGTTCGAACCGCACGGGGAGCGCCTGCTCCAGTTCAACCGGTGGTGCAGCGGTTGGTGGCGCATTCGATCCGAACGATAATGTGGCTCGACGCTCCGCGTCGGTATTCGCACCCGGCGCAGCATCCGGTGGTGCATTTGATCCGAACGATTCCCAGTGTACGCGGTCCGCTTTCACGCCCGCATTCTGCAATCCGTCGCGCAGGGCTGCCATCCATGCTTCGGGGCCACACATGTAATAGTCGCAGTCGAGCCCACCTGCGGCCGCCACGGCATCGCCAGCCTGAAATTTACCCAGTCGCAGTTCGCCAGGCAGGCGACCTTTTAATAGCGCCAAATCGTCTTCGACGGCGCGGCTGAAATAGCTGATTACTCGCCCATCGGCACAGCTCCCCTGCGACTGATGCAGCGCCTGTCCCAGCGGCCAGTGGCTCAGGTTCTGGGCTTGATAAAGCAAGCGAATCGGCCGCAGTGGAGTCGCCCGCTGCGACCAGAGCAGCATGGCGGCGATGGGGGTGATGCCTACGCCGCCAGCTAATAAAATCACTGGCCGTGGGTTGCTTTCACTCAAAAAGAAATGGCCACTCGGTCCCCCTACCAATAGACAATCGCCCGCCGAAATAGAGCTGTGTAGCCACGTGCTCAAACCGCCGGACTGGTCCAATTGGGATTGTTGCACGGAGCGCATCTGCGGCGGATGATGCGGCCGCCCCAGCGGCGCACCCTCTGCCCGTCGGTGTTTGGGCGATTGACGTTTGACGGTAAGCCGCCAATATCGGGAGTCGGGCGCGCTCGAAAGTGAGTAGCAACGAGTCGTCTGATAGGCACCTGCCATGGCTGGGCGGACCAGTACGTGCTGGCCAGGTTGAAACGGCGGCAAAGGTTGACGATAGGCGTCGAGCAAATAGAAGGAGCGGCAGTCGGCAGATTCATCGACCACCTCGGCGACTTCCATCACTCGCCAAACCACGCTTGATCCGCTTGCCGAGGTCTGCAGTTCGGATTTGAGCCGCGAGATTTCTGCCGCCTGGCGCAGGCCACGCAGGTCGATCAGTCGCCGCTTGCGGGCGTTAAAAGCCATACGTCCAGAGGCGATACCCAACGCGGCGAACTGGCCAGTCGATACGACGATCAACGCAATCGCTAGAATCGCGATTGAGGGGAGCCCCCAAGCTAGATTGCCAATTCCAATCATCAAGTATTCTTCAATCATTATCGAAAATGAATAAGTAGGTACTCGCCCGCGGTCGAAAGGTAGCAGGCACAGTTCCTGCGCCGTCCGCCCTCAGTGCCAATTCCTTATTCTCGTTTGGCAACGGCACACCGAGTGTGCCTGCTACTTTGAAAAACAAAGGGGAC
>CAKQNH010000546.1 GCA_934255105.1 uncultured Pirellulaceae bacterium | reverse complement strand
TTCGGGTTGGCAAGTTCCGCGACAAGTTCCGCAGTCGTCGCCTCTCCCAATCGAGGAACGGGCGGTTTGGCAAATCCTTCGCGATAGCGGGCAGGCACCAAACGATAGATTCGCCCACGATCCCGGCCACTGGTCAGATCGACCTGAGCTTTGAGATCATCCGGCATCGACCACGGGTGCTCGATGGTCTCGCGATACATGTCCAGGACGTGTAGCATTCCGTCGGGGGCGTTGATGAAATTGACTGGACGAAACCAGTTGTCGGTCGATGCGAGGAACTCGGAGTCCTGATAAGCGCGCTCCCCTTCGAACGTAACCCCATCGGTGTGCAACCGATAACGCATCACGAGGTTCCCAGCAACTTCTCCGATGAAGGCGTTTCCATAATACTGCTCGGGATAGGCTGCGCCGCGGTAGATTGTGACGCCGCTGGACGAAGTCACGTAACCTTTGGCCACAGTAGAATCGAAGGGAGATTTCTTGCTGGTATCCGCAGCTAATCGTGCGGCATTGATCGCTCGCCAAGGTTCCGCAGGGCTGATCTGAAAGACAGCGATGCTATCGCCTGAGGGGACGACATCTTGGATGGCGCGCGGAGCGGCAAGCAGAGGATTGCGCTGCAGATAACGCGACGGGAAGAGCACGTGCTGAACCGGATTCCGAATATCGGTCAGGAAACGATTCCCCCAGTCATCTTGGGAATGCCCAAACCGGGCGCCGCCGGAAATAGCTTCGAATTGTTCGTCTCTAGGATCAAAGCGAAAATCGGCGCGGCGAATCACGGTGGCGGGTGTCGTCGCGTCCGCGTCGTCATCGGCGATGCCCCCTCGCGTGGATTCAATTTCGCCTCCGTTGCTCGATCCCGCAGCATAGATCCGGTGATCTAGTCCCCACTGTGGATTGTTCATCACGGCCTGCACGTTGTACTTGTGAAACCCGGTGAATACTTTGCGGCGAATGTCGGCGCGGCCATCGCCATCGGTGTCTTTTAAGTAGAAGACATCGGGAGTGGCCATCACATAAATGCCCCCCTTCCAGATCGCTACGCCAGTCGGCCAGGAAAGTTTGTCTGCAAAAATAGTTGACTTGTCGAATTTCCCGTCGCCGTTGGTATCTTGCAGAAAGCGAATGCGACCGATCGGTTCGGATGTCTGCGTCTGCCACGCTTGATCGTAGGACTTGTCGGAGTAAGGGTAGTCGTTCATTTCGACCACATAAGCGGAACCGCTCTCGTCGTACTGCATGGCAATTGGATCGGTCACCATCGGTTCCGCTGCTACCAGTTCGGCGTGGAAACCGTCTTGCAATTGGATCGTTTGCAATGACTCCGCAGGACTTTTAGGGGAGACTCGCGGCAAATCTTGGGCACGTGACCAACCGCAGGAAAGTGAGAGAATGTGCGTGAGTACGAGTAGCGAACCTAGATGCTGTCGCGTTATCGGTAACGTGAACCGATTTGAGACCTTCATTGATACCACCTATTTGTTACTTAGCGAATTCAGCGGGCTGCAGACATCCAATGATGATTATTTGCTTCTGAGATTTTAACAGGAAACTCTGTCCGCAGCGCACCCCCATAAGACTTTAGGGCTATTGAAATCATTTCACCCCTAACGGTGGAACGGCGGATGGGGGTTCCGCTTGGCTCGCTGGGGCCCGCCGGCGCTGTACGCCAGGCTATCGAAATCCACGGCTACCCCGCCAAAGGCAAGATGCAATTAGCAGGTAGGATATGGGGGTACGCAAATGCAATTTGCAGGCATTTCCAGTTGTGCTCAATCGCTCGTGTATCGTCTCAGCAGCGTTACACTCTCCCTTGGAGCAACCGCAACCCGCTGCATTCGGGTATAACCAATGGATTCCGCTCGATCATCCCACCTCACGTTTCAATTTGGCTCAATTCCCATGAAACTTTGCACGAGCCGTTCCGGCATTGCCACAGTTGTACTGTTACTTGCAATTATTGGAGTCCCTGATCTTCTCAGGTCAGTCCGAGCTGCGGAGACTCAACAAGCACCTGCGATCGAGCACCTCAGCGCGGAAGCGGTGCTGGCAGAAGATGGTACGGCCTGGCATGTCAGGCTGCGGTTCACCACATCCGCGCCAGCTATCTGTCACGTGAAAAGTGGCGCTTCGGCTGATGCTTTGCAAGCCGGAGCCCCTGAAATTGAAGCTCTGCGCAACCACCGCTTCGACGTTGCAGCCGCTGCCGGAAAGCCGCATTTCATACAGCTACTGGGAACCGCCGGAGAGCTGACACTGTCCACTGAGATCATTGAAGTCGCTCCGCCGAATCCATTTCCTGCCGGGTCCGCAGAACGGCTTGAGATCCCGCTAACCGTACACGAAACGGCTGGGGTCGCTCGCGATGAGCCGGTTACCTTCGGTGTGCCGATTCCGCTGGGTGCTCTCGGCCACTCGGATGCTGTTGCCCTTCACGATGGCAAGAATGCGATCCCCGTGCAAAGCCGCGCACTGGTTCGCTGGCCCGACCGCACTGTAAAGTGGCTGCTCATCAGCGGGCGGGTGGAGCTCCAACCCAATCAAACCAAGCATCTGACGCTCGCCGTGGGAGGTGACGTCAAGCCCTTACAGACTTCCGCCAATTCCCAGCAAAAATCACCGCAAAAGTCACTGCTACGGGAAAGCGGTAGCTCAATTACGGTTGATACGGGTAAAACCCGACTGGTCTTGGATCGCAATACTGGGCTCGGCACGATCGAGACCGCTGCTGGCTTGCTCACGCAACTGCCTCAATCGCGTCTCACCAACACGGACGGACGCATGTTCACTGGCAAAGTCGAAAGTGTTGCAGTGGAGGAGAGCGGCTCTCAGAGAGTGGTTATTCTCACTCGTGGACATCATGTCGATGAAGCCGGCAAGCCTTGGTTTGGCTTCGAACTGCGGTACTTCCTTCACGCTGGTGACTCCTTCGTCCGTGTGGACCACATCCTGCAGCACGATATCGTATCGAGTGATATGAAGTATGGCGACGAGATGAAATCGTTTCGTTCGCTCGATCTCGTTTTTGCCACCGGAGCCGACGAAGCTAGCGTCGCTCTCGATGGCAGAAAGAGCCACTCGCTCGCCGCGGATGAGCGTCTTTTTCAGCACGAAAGCGATGCTTTCTCGTTGTCTTCTGGCGACGCGGGAAGTCGTGCTCCGGGACTGGCGACTTCGGGCAAGCTGACGGTGGCCGTACGGGATTTCTGGCAGCAATGGCCCAAGGCGATCAAGGCTGAAAAAGGGGCTTTGGCTCTGGGGCTCTACCCCGACATCACGCCGCAAGACCGCTACGCGAACCGGCCTGATGAGCACATCCTGTACTTCTATTTGCGAGACGGAAACTACACGTTCCGCTCGGGATTTGAAAAGCGTCACGAACTTTTGATCGGTCCCTCGACGGGCGACAGCCAATGGGCCGCCATTCAGGGACGCACAAACGAACCGCTGCTGGTAACGGCTTCACCGGACTGGTATCTCGGTTCAGGGGCGCTGCCTGGTCTCACTGCCCAGAACGGACCCGGCTTTCCTGCCTATGACCAGATGCTGCGCGACGAAGCCGACGGCTACTTGGCACTGCGTGAGGAAAACAAGTGGTACGGATTGATGAATTTCGGGGACTGGTGGGGCGAGCGGGGCGGCAACTGGGGGAACATCGAATACGATCTGCAAAACGCCATGCTGACTCAATATTTTCGCACTGGCGACAGCCGTTTTTACAATATTGCAGAGGATGCTGCGCGCCACAACGCCGACGTGGACGTCGTGCATTTTGCGGCTGGGCAAAAGGCTGGTCCTGGCAATGCTCGGCGGGTCGGCCAGGCCTGGGTTCACTGCATGGGACACACGGGCGGCTACTACCCGCACGACTACATGGGCATGTCGATTTACGCGCAGGGCTACGCCGAAAACGAAGGGCACATGTGGAATCAGGGAAATCTGGCCTATTGGCTGCTGACCGGTGACGAGCAGGTTCACCGGGCTGCCTTGCAGTTGGGAGACTGGCTGGCCGGACCGAACACGATCGACTTCCGCTATGGCAACGCCCGCGTGCCGGGCTGGATGGGCATCATCGCCATGTCTTCCTACTTTGCTACTCAGGACCCTTACTACCTCAACGCGATGCACTTGATTTACGAAGAGGTGCAGGAAAAAGGCGATCCCCAGGCGGGACTGTGGGTACACAAACTCAGCCCCGGCCACTGC
>CAKQNH010000545.1 GCA_934255105.1 uncultured Pirellulaceae bacterium | reverse complement strand
ATGACAAGCTGGAAGCTTATCCCACGGATGACAAGCTGGAAGCTTATCCCACGGATGACAAGCTGGAAGCTTATCCCGCTTGTTCTTCTGATGTTGTTATGCCAGTCGCGGGCGGTTGCTCAGCCTGCGATGTTGCCGCAGGGTGATGTGGTGCCGCGCGATGTGCGCGAGATCTACGAACGGGGACTGCAGCACCTTCTGACTACTCAAAGCGAAGATGGCACGTGGAGCGATGGCTACCGCGGGCCGGGGACGACGGGTATGGCCGCGATGGCCTTTCTGGCTTCGGGCGAAGACCCCAACTTCGGCATTTACAGCCAGGCGATTCGCAAAGCGATTCGCTCCATCATTCGCTCACAAGATGGTTCGACCGGCTTCATGGGGGACAGCATGTATCAGCACGGCTTCGCCTGTTTGGCGCTCGCCGAAGCGTACGGCGCAATCGATGAAAGCGACCTGTGGGAAACGGGAGCTCCAGTGGCTGGTAAAGAACGTTCGATCGCTGAAGCACTTGAGCTGGCGGTCCGCTGCTCGGTTACTTCACAGGAAAAGAACCCGCACAGCGCGTGGCGATATTCTCCCAGCGCTCGCGATGCGGACACTTCAGTAGCGGGTGCCATTCTGATGGGCTTGCTGGCGGCGCGCAATGCGGGCATCGAAGTTCCCGACAAATCGATCGACTCGGCAATTAAGTACTTTGCGTCGATGACCGGCGACAGCGGAGCGGTCGGATACTCAGGTGGACTGGGTGGGTTCGGCCAGTCGATCGCGCGCACCTCAATTGCTTGTCTGGTCTATAGCATCGCCAAGCGGAAGGACTTGAAGCAGTATGAGGCGACGCAGCATTACATTACCAAGAATATGAATGAGCAATCGCACTACGAAGAGTATGCGCGTTACTATGAGGCTCAGGCGTTGTTTCAAGCCGACGTGGAGGCGTGGGACAAATGGAATCGCTCACTCGTGCGGCAGCTCAAGAGCACGCAGGCCGACGATGGTAGTTTCAATGGCCAGTTTGGCAAAGCCACGACGACGTCTATGAACCTGTTGGCGCTGGCTCTGAATTTTCGCTTCCTCCCAATCTACGAACGATAAGCACGTCGATGTTGAATTATGTTACCCGATCGACTCTAGGCTGGCTGCTGCTAATCGTAGCAACGGGCCAAACGATGGCAGGCGAACCGGCCATGCGCTTGCGACTCAAGGACGGTAGCTTTTCGGCGGGGACGATCGTTGGCGTGCCTAACGGCGACTATATCGGCTGGCGCAATGAACTATTTGAACGGCCGTTCGAATTCGATGCGCGTAGCATCCGCTCGCTGAGTCGCATTGTCGATTCTACGGCGGAACCAGACCGGCCGCTTCCAGCGCAACCGTCGGACACTGGCAAGTCATCGGATTCCGCGTCGGTAGCACAAGTCATCGAGATGATCGATGGCGGTACCGTCGTGGGCAAGCTGGTCGGTATAGACGAAGCTTGGCTGCGAGTCGAGTCGCCGACGCTGGGAGCGGTCCAGGTATCGCGTGATTCGGTCATTGCCATCTCCGACGCGGGCTATGCCGGGCAAGTCGTCTATTCGGGACCACTGGACGAAAGTCACTGGCAACGCTTGGGCGACACGAGTGACTGGGATTTCGAAGCGGGCGTTTTGGTCGCGCGGCGTCCGGGGGCTGCCATCGTGGGGGACGTGCACTTGCCCGCGCAAGCGCAGATCAACTTGGCGCTCTCTTGGAGTGGCACTCCCGATTTTGTATTGTCTCTAGGAACAATGGCCAGCAATCGCGTTTCGCGAGTGGAAGAGGTCCCTTCGGCCGCGCGTTTAGAGGTGTGGGCCAATCAACTTGCACTGGTGCGCGAGGTCGACGGCGGTGCCGACATCGCCATGTTAGCGGAACTCAACTCAGTCAACCCACGCATCGAACTGAGTCTTTACCTAGATCAACAGAAGGGGAGCGTAGTAGCCTGCGACGCGCATGGTCGACCATTGGAGACGCTGCACGTGGCGGGCAACGACCCCAAAGTTCGCACGGCAGTGCATCTGGCTAATAGCGGCCCTTCTTTGACCGTCGAACGATTTGAGGTGCGGCAGTGGGACGGTGTGATTACCTCTGTCGCCGATGCGGGAGAGCAATTCTTGCTGGACAGCAGCGGTCAGCGGACGGCTGGAGGGATCGCCGGCTTCGATGTGGAAAGTCGCCAGCTAAGGATCGCACTGGCCGACGGTGGCGAGCAGCGATTACCGCTGGACCAGCTCCGCCGTGGTAGCATCACACGCGCAGCAGCTCCTCAAGCTGATACTCCTGAGACAGACAACCCAGAAGCTGCTAGCCCAGATGGCGCGACTGACGCCGCGGCGGCACCAGACCAGGAATTGGACGGTCAAGGGGACGCAGGCGAGGAGAGGGCAGCCAGTGCTTCGCCTAAGAAAGAATCCGACTCTACGGACGCCGCTCAAACTTTAGAGCTGGTGCTGATGGACCGCACCCGCTTGAAGGGACGCATGCTTGCCTCTGCGGATATCAGCCAACTACAGTTCGAAGCGGATGGGGTCAACGGTGTTCTACAAATCCCCATAGCGCATGTGCGTGGTGTGATCGGAAACAGCGATAGATATATTGCGGAAGCAAGCGAACAGCCGCTGGGGACGCTAAAGAGTGACCAGCAACAGTTGAGCGGATACCTGGAACCCACCAGCGGCAGCGAAGGGAGCCTAGCGCTTGTTTGGCATCCGCAGGGGAGCGCGACAGCCAGCCCGCTAGGTCCCACGGCATCGGGCTCGATCGCATATCGCACGCCTCTTCCCGCCCCCATGCTGGAGTCTGCTGAGCGGACGAGCCAACCCATGCAGATTATCGCGCCTGCCGTCGGAATCTTCTTAGGGCGGCCGCAGGCGGCCGCTAACGCGGATCGGGCTCAGGAGGCTGGCAGACACGGAGTGAATGAAGTTGGAAAAGCAGATCAGGAAAAATCCGCGCAGGCCCGCGAGATTCTGTTTCGCACCGGTGATGCCGTGGATGGCGTGGTCGACCAGATCGACGAAAGCGGTATGCGCTTTCACTCGCAGCAAACCAACACACAGTTCGTCCCCCATAATTTGATCGAGCATGTGTGGCTCAATAAGATGAGTGGTGAGTCAACGACGTCGCCGGAGAAGCTCAAGCGTTTGATGACAGTGCCGCGGTCGATGAAGCAGGATCCGCCCACTCATCTGTTTATTGCCGTCAATGGCGACTATTTGCGGGGGCGGCTGGTGAGCTTGCAAGACGGTAAATTGACTGTCGAAATCAGACTGGAGACAGTTGAGTTACTGGCGTCCGACGTAGCCCAGATTGTCTGGCTGCATGACCGAGATTGGCAGCCGAAGGAAACCACAGAACCACGGGACGGCGCCACACCCGGCGCAGCAAACGAGGCCACAAACGCACCCGGCGCAGCAAGCGCACTTGACGCGGAGGAGGCGTCGGCTAGTGTGGCTAGACCGTTTTTGGTCCATGCGATTGCGCGCAGCCAGCGTGGGCTGACTTTTTATCCTCAGGGATACTCTGCAGGCAAGCTCTCGGGTGTCAGTGATTTACTGGGCAAATGCTCGATCGCTGTAGAGGATATAAACCAATTGTTGTTCGGCCCCGACGTGTCTAAGCTGGTGCGCGCCTATCGCGATGATCCCTGGACGCTATCGCTGGCGCAACTGCCACGAGTCTACATGGAAGATGGTAGTGACGCGTCGTCGGGCAATCTAGGCGATGCCTCGCCGCTAGTAGGGCAAGCCGCTACTGACTTTACGCTGCAGACGCTGGGGGGAGACAAGTTTCGCCTGAGCAAAAATCTCGACCGTGTCGTTGTGCTGGACTTTTGGGCCAGTTGGTGCGGCCCATGCGTACAGACCATGCCACTGGTGGAGCAGGCGGTTTCCGATTTGGGCAGCGACAAAGTAGAACTTATCGCTGTCAACATTCAAGAACCCACCGCGCGAGTCCAAGCCGCCGTGGATCGGTTGAAAGTGTCGTCCACCGTGCTGCTGGACATCGACGGGCAAGTGGCTGCAGCATACCAGGCCAATGCGATTCCCCAGACGGTGATTATCGATCGGGCAGGCAATGTGACTCACGTCTTCGTGGGGGGCGGCGCGAGATTTGTGGCGCAGTTCAAGTTAGCTCTCGAGGCGGTCGTCGCTACGTCCGACGCTGGCCCGTCGGTCAAGGCTGCGAAGC
>CAKQNH010000544.1 GCA_934255105.1 uncultured Pirellulaceae bacterium | reverse complement strand
GGCGTTTGGCGGCCTATTGAAAGTCTCATCGACTGACGGACAACTGCAAGCCTGTGATCGTAGGGTGTTCTCCGATGGCTTCGCTCCCTGTTTGGGATGCTGAAATTATCGTTGAAGCCGTGCGATGGCAGAGAGGACGCGGTCAATCTCTTCTATGGTAGTGGTGTGAAGAATACCCAGACGCACCATCCCTTGCTCGGATTGCCCCAACACGCGACAGACATCGACGGCATAGTAATTCCCATCCCAGCAGAAAATACCTTGTTCGCCCAATGCCTTGGCTACTTGTGTCGCAGGCAGGCCGGCGAGCGTAAAAGCCACTGTGGGAACTCGCTGCGCAAAGCGAACAGAATCGGTAATGCCATACAGGGTCAGCCCCTCGATGGCTTGCAAGCCACCGAGCAATCGTTCCAGCAACCAACGTTCGTAGACTTCGATGGCAGCAAAGGCTTGCTGAAGAGCTTGGCGGCGCGATAGTTGAGAGGTCTGACTTCCGTTCTCTCTCTTGTCTTTCAGTCGCTGGCCGATCGAAGCGATGTAGTCGATCGCGGCCACGACTCCGGCAATCGCCGCAAAGTTCGGTGTGCCCGTCATCCACTTGCCGGGCGAATGCTGCGGGGAGGGTCGCAGTTTATAGGCGGTCAATGCTTCCAATCGCTCCAGTCGCCCCCACAACATCCCCACATGCGGACCGAAGAATTTATAGGCCGAACAAACGCAGTAGTCCGCCTGCCAAGCTTGCACGTCGATCAACCCGTGCGGTGCATAGTGCACCGCATCCAAATAAACTTCGGCTCCCACGGAATGAGCGATTGCAATCAGCTCCGCGACCGGCGGCTTGCTACCGACGCTGTTCGACGCGCAGGTCAATGCGACTAGCCGTGTCCCAGCAGTAACCTGACGCCGAAAATCATCGATATCTAGCGTCGCATCGGACGGATCGACACGCACTGTCGCTACTTCCACACCGGCGTCGGCGGCCGCCAATTTCCAGGGAGTCACATTGCCATCGTGATCGAGTTGCGTCACTACGATCTTTTCACCGGGTTTCCACGTTTTCGATATGGCCCGCGAGAACGCCATCGTGAGCGTGGTCATGTTGGCACCAAACACACACTCGCGTGGATCGCTGGCACCGAACCAATCCGCGGCCGCTCGATGCGCAGCGGCCATCGATTCGTTCGTCTCTAGGCTTGTCGCGAATTGTCCACCGCTATTGGCATTGTGGTGCAAGTAATAATTGCTGATCGCTTCAATGACCGACAGTGGGACTTGGCTCCCCGCTGGGCCGTCGAGGTAGATCACCGGCTCGCTCCCGTTAGGGCTGAGGCGTGCCAGCGAAGGAAATCTGTCTCGCAGCTCTGGGACTAAACTTGCAAAGGGAATCGCTTTATCTGCCTCGGGATTAGTTTTTATACTGCCCATCGTAGGTGACCTCTATCTTTGTGCTATTCGTGGTTCGCAGTCTATCCGCCGGTAGTAGAATGCGGGAGGATAGATCGTTTGTTGAACTTTGTCACTGAGGGGCACGGGGTCGTCTATGCAGTTTCTATCCAAACTGTGATCCCAATTGTAACAAGCTCTGTGGCCCCGTGGCTGGCAACCAACAGACGTGGAGCTGCCAGCACTATAGTTACGTCAACTACGAGGAGTATTCAATGACACTGCCTAGTTTGAGATTTTTGTTTTGTCTGATCATCGCGGCTAACTTCGCGCGGACCTCGATTGGCTGCAAGTTGCTGGCAGACGAACTGCCAAAGCTGACGACCTTGAGCGATTCCAACGCTATCGACTGCTCGAAGGCGGCGTGCTCGAACTAACGCTGGAGTGTATTCTTCGCCAGCGCTCCTTCACGAACGGTTACATCGGCCTGTTCTGGGCCAGCTATATTCAAGCTCCGGAATCGCTTGACATCCATTTTCTCGGACGCGAGGACGAGTCGAACGAGCCACCACGATGGATTCGCGGCAGTTCTCCAAGCCATGGCGAACTGGCAACGCACCTTGGCGCCGACGACCAACGGATCTTTCCTCACGATGCAGAATTCCCCTTAACACTGGTGTTCAACCGGTCGAGGTATCGCTTTGCTGAACCATGGTATTACGGAGTGAGCCACGGGATGGCTTATGTCCAGATGTTTCGAGCGCAGGATGAGATCCGGATGTCGCAGTCACCTTCCGGAGGCGGCGCAGAGAATCCGGCCTGGGACTTCCAGTATTTCATTGCCGCGCCGCAGGTCGACCAGCGCTATCAGATAGTGATGCGGGCACTTTATGTTCCCTTCGATTCCGCGGAACAAATCACTCGTCTCGTCGAGCAGCATCGCCCTTGATGCCAAAACTAGACGTCGCTGAAACGGAAGAGTGTGATGACCACTGGGGGTATAGCACGTTGCGGAGAGGCAGCGCGTGGTGGATAGGAAACAGTCTGTGCGGCCCTCTTCGTTAATATAGGCGACGATGACGGGGACTCAGCTCGATGGCGCTTGGACTCTCTTTGGGACGTGTAAGGGATTGCGCTCTCCCCTCTCCCTCGCTTAGGCTCGACCTCTCCCAAAGGGAGAGGAGCGAATGCTCAGCGACTTTCGAAAAGTAACTTTGATAGGCAATATTTGAAAGGCAACAGTGGTCGATGCGTGGATGTTTCCAGGAATACCGACGACGGGGCGTCGAGCCACATTGGATGTTTCCGGGAAGACCGACGCGGAGCGTCGAGCCACACTGGACGTATCTGGGAAGACCGACGCGGAGCGTCGAGCCACATTGTAATGCGTTTTACGTTTGGAACGATTGGGGACAATCGTTCTACAGGGGGCTTTTAGGGTTTGATCAACTGTAGCAATTCGTCGGTGGTCAGTTTTCCGCTGCGATCGGTCCCTTCGAGTAGGCTTTCGGCGAGGTCGCGTTTGGTGGCGTGCAATTCCAAAATCTTTTCTTCGATCGTGCCAGCCAAAACCATCCGGTAAATCGTGACCGGCCGCTGTTGGCCGATGCGGTGGGCGCGGTCGGAGGCCTGGTCTTCCACTGCCGGATTCCACCACGGGTCCAGGTGGATCACGTAGTCAGCCGCCGTCAGATTCAAACCCGTGCCGCCGGCTCTCAAGCTGATCAAAAACACCTCGCCTTCGCCGGCTTGAAAGGCGTCGACGCTCTGCTTGCGAGCCCGCGCGGGCGTGCTGCCGTCGAGGTACTGGTACGCGATGCCGCGCTGATCGAGTTGTTCGCGGACCAATTGCAAGTGATCAACGAATTGACTGAAGACGAGCGCTCGATGATGCCCGCTGCGAAGTTCGTCGATGGTGTCCAGCACTTGGGCAAGCTTCGAGCCTTCGATGGTTGATTCGGCCAGGACCAGTTTGGGGTGACAACAGGCGCGGCGCAGTCGCATGATCTCACCCAAAATTTGCAACGGTTTCGGCTTGCCGTCAGCAGCTTCGGCCAATTTCTCAACCGCTCGCATCCGAACCGCTTCGTACAACGCGGCTTCTTCGTCACTGGGTTGGATTCGCAGCGTCGTTTCTGTCCGCGGCGGCAATTCGGCCAACACCTGCGCCTTGGTGCGCCGCAATATGAACGGCGCGACCAATCGCTTGAGTCCGCTTCGGGCAGCACGGTCGCCGTCGCGCTCGATCGGAATCGCAAACCGCTCTTGAAAACTCTCCGCACTCCCCAACAGACCAGGGTTCAGAAAATCCATCAGATTCCAAAGCTCGCCCAAGTGGTTTTCCATCGGCGTGCCGGTCAACAAGAAACGGGCATCGGCAGATAGCCTTTTTGCCGCCTTGGAACGCTGGGTCGCGGCGTTCTTGATCGCTTGAGCTTCGTCCAGCACCAAAGTATTGAAGTCGATCTTTTCGAGCTTGTCGATTTCGTTCTGCATCAAACCATAGGAACACAACAACACGTCGTGGGGAGCCAGCGAATCGAGCAACTCCGCACGAGACGATTCAGCCAAGATGCGTGGTTGTAGCGTGGGTGCAAAACGTGTGATTTCGTCGTGCCAGTTGTGTACCACGCTCGTGGGTGCAATGACGATGGAGGGACCATTGGCGGCGCGTTGCAGCAGCACAGCAAGCGCTTGAATGGTTTTTCCCAAACCCATGTCATCGGCTAGGCAACCGCCAACTCCCCAGGCGGCCAAGCGCTGCATCCAGGCGATGCCCTCTTGTTGATACGGCCGCAATTCGGCTTGAAACGTGTCGGGAACGCAAACGTCGAT
>CAKQNH010000543.1 GCA_934255105.1 uncultured Pirellulaceae bacterium | reverse complement strand
CCCCGGTCGACTACTGATGAATCCCGAGCAGCTCGACCAACCTCTTACATTGGGTTCCTTTGCCAGCGCCGGGAGGCCCGATAAAGACTATGCGCATGGCAGCCCCTTTGGATCTACTGTCTTAATTCGTGAATCAGGTCCAACCAGCCAAAAAATCCTATCTGAGCCACCTAGGACTCCAACAGACCCTTGTAATTTCTCATCAACAAATGGTTGTCAATCTTCTGAATCAAATCGAACGCCACACTAACCGCGATCAGCAATCCCGTGCCTCCGTAGAACGATGCCACGGAAAACGGGACGCCAAGCTGGATGTTGACGATGATCGGCACGATGGCAACCAACGCCAAAAAGGCCGCCCCCACATAAGTGATGCGGATCATCACCTTCTCCAGGTAGTCGGCGGTGCGCCGACCGGGTCGATAGCCCGGCACAAAGGTGCCGTGATCCTTCAAGTTCTCAGACATCTCCTTCGGATTGAAGGTAATCGAAGTCCAGAAGTAACAGAAGAAGAAGATTAGCGCGACATACATCACGATGTAAGTCAACGATTGTCCACTGGTGAATGTATTACCAAGGGCTGATAGGAAGCTGGCAACATGCTGTGTCCACGAATCGCCGGCGGCGGTGGGGCTGGCAAACCAAGTAGCCATCACGCCAAACAACACACCAGGCAACATCAACAAGCTGCTGGCGAAAATGATGGGCATCACACCCGCTTGATTGATTCGCAGCGGCAAATACTGCTTGGTGCCACCATAGACGCGATTGCCACGCACGTGCTTGGCACTTTGAGTTTGGATGCGTCGCTGCCCCAGAGTAATAAACACCACCCCGAAGACTACGGCGATAAACAAGGCTGCTAAGACGATCAGTTTGTCTGGTCCGATTTCACCGGAGGAACCGCTCAACTGCGTGGTCATGTTCTGCCGCAGCTCGAGTAGCGCACGCGGCATCTGGGCTAGAATACTAGCCATGATCAACAGGCTGATCCCGTTGCCGATACCGTACTCGTCAATCTGTTCCCCCAGCCACATCAGAAAGACGGTGCCGCAAGTCATGATCGCGATAGCGGTAAACTGCCAACCAACCGTCAGATGGCTAGTGCCGGGATAGCAGAACTGCGAAGCGACCATATTGGGATCGCTCATCACCACGTACTTCAAGTACACGAAGCTCTGGATCACGCACAGGAAGACGGTCAAGTAGCGGGTATACTCATTGATTTTGCGCATGCCCGACTGGCCTTCTTTGCGCAGCGTCTCGATAGGCTTGTACACGCTACCGAGCAACTGAAACACGATCGAGGCTGAGATATAAGGCATAATGCCCAGCCCGAAGATGGTCACATCGCGCAGGTCGGTAGCCGCGAACAGCGAAATTTTGTCGAGGAAATTGTCGATCTGGTTGCCGGTGCCGCCGCCCGTCGGTGGATTGACCATCGGCAAGCGGATCTGGTATCCAATGCGATAGACGCCGAGCAAGCCCAGCGTCAGCAAAATCTTTTGGCGTAGTTCGGGGATCGTAAAGATGATCCGCAGTTTTTCCCACATCGCACAGGCTCCTCAGTGGCCAGACGCATCCAGTGTCTATTTCTTGCCGGCAGCCAAGTCGGCCACGCGTTGCTTGGGAGTCCGTTTGGCTCGCAAAACTGTCGCGGTTCCGCCCGCAGCAGCGATTTTTTCAGTCGCCGAAGCGCTGAAACGATGGGCCGAAATATTCAGCGCCTTGTCCATTTCGCCGTCGCCCAGAATCTTGATCTGGTCGAAGCGCTTCTTGACGATGCCGCGCTCTTGAAGCACGGCCGGAGTAACCTCTTCACCAGCGGCGAAGACGCCCGACAGGTCGCCCACATTAAGGGCGATCACGGTCTCCGCGAACTTATTGAAAAAGCCTCGCTTGGGAATGCGGCGAATCATTGGCAAGTCTTCGCCGATGGTTCCGGGGTGACGCGAGTAGCCGCTGCGCGACTTAGCACCGTCCTGTCCACGACCGGCCGTCTTGCCTTGACCGCTACCGTTGCCGCGCCCTATCCGGCGCCGCTTGCGGTGCTTGGTAATACCCTTGTTGACGTCGTCAATTCTCATGATAGGTGGACCCCACGTAGCTGCTCGACAAATTCGCGGGTGCGAAGCTGCTGCAATGCGTTGAATGTTGCTTTGACCAATACCGACGGGTTGTTTGAACTGAAGCTCTTGGTCAGAATGTCCTTCAGCCCCACCGCTTCGCATACCGCCCGCACAGCCGGTCCAGCGATGATCCCAGTACCTGGGTTGGCGGGTAGCAAGATGACCTTGGCCGCGCCGAAGCGCCCGATGACCGCGTGTGGGATAGTCCCATTGACGATGGGTACGTCGACGACTTCCCGATTAGCTTGCTTTTGCGCCTTCTGCACGCTAGGTGGGACTTCGTTGGCTTTGCCGTAGCCGTAGCCCACGCGTCCCTTGCCGTCGCCGACGACCACGAGGGCAGCGAAGCTAAACCGACGCCCACCCTTAACCACCGCTGCACAGCGTTTGATCTTGAGTACGCGCTCGATCGAACCATCGTTGGATTGTTGAGGTTGATTAGCCACTATGGGGCACCCTTCAGGTAAACCGATTGCTATATGTTAAAGTTCTAGACCGGCTTCGCGAGCTGCATCCGTGAACGCAGCCACACGGCCGTGATATTTGCAGGAGCCACGATCGAGCCGCACTTGCTTGACGCCGACTGCTTGAGCCTTCTCCGCGATGGACTTGCCCACCACTGCTGCCGCTTCAGCATTGCCCCCCGTGCTGCCTGCGAAGGCTGCGTCGCGAGTCGAAGCGGAGGCCAGCGTTCGGCCAGCCTCATCGTCGATCAACTGGCACGAAAAATGGCGCAAGGAACGCTGTACGCACAGGCGTGGCCGGTCGGCCGTGCCGCGAACTTTTGTGCGGACGCGCAGGCGTCGGCGTTCACGGCGGTTGTTGATAATTTTCTTAATCTTCACGGGTCACCGACACCTTCAATCAACTTTTCGTAGATCAATCTAATCTTAAACTCAATCTAATCTCAAACGCGGCCAAATGCTGGCTGCGCCAACAAGGCTTAGCTCGCCGACTTGCCAGCCTTCAATTTGACTTGCTCGCCCTGATAGCGAATGCCCTTGCCCTTGTACGGCTCTGGCTTGCGTAGCGAACGAACTTCAGCAGCGAATTGGCCGACTTGCTGCTTGTCGCACCCCCGCACAACAATGTGCGTCTGGTCCGGACAAGTCACCTCCAAGCCATCGGGAATGGTCTTCTTCAGCTCGTTAGCGAACCCCACACGCAGTTGCAGTTGCTTCCCCTGGATTGCGCAAATGTAGCCCACGCCGACAACTTCCAGTCGCCTCTCGTAGCCATCCTTGACCCCCACGATCATGTTGTTGATCACGGCCCGCGTCAAGCCATGCAATTCGCGAGAGGTACGATCCTCGGAGTCGCGACTGACGACCACAGAGCGCCCGTCTTCCTCGACGCTCACGTTGACCTCAGGCCGACACTGGAACTCAAGCTTGCCCTTAGGGCCCTCCACCGTGACTAACAGGTTAGCCACGGAGACTTTGACTCCGTCAGCGACGGCGATAGGTTTTTTTCCGATACGGGACATGGCGGAGCCACTTAGAAAAAATTGTTCTCGATTGGGTTACTACAAATGCTTGGCCCATTACGACCATGGGCAACGTCTGGGCAGTACAGCCAGGGGAGCAAGTCGCCAGGAGACCAAGTCGCGTGGACCGAGTCACCCGGCGCAACAGCGGCCAACAAGCCACCGCACCGCGTAAGCCACTGCACAGCGAACGAGGGTTGCTGCGGCGAGCGGCCGAGCTTTATGCTCGCAGACTTAGCACACCTCGCACAGCACTTCGCCGCCGATATTCTGCTGCCGCGCTTCGCGGTCGCTGAACATACCTTGGCTGGTACTCAGGATTGAAATCCCCAGCCCATTGAGCACGGGCCGCAAATCGCGGCTCTTGCTGAACACACGTCGACCAGGCTTGCTAACTCGCCGAATCTGCTGAATGACACGTTCCCCGTTGGGACCGTATTTCAGCTCAATTCGCAAGTGCTTCACCGGTTCGGCGTCTACTTCCTTGTAGTCCCAGATATATCCCTCACGCTTGAGCACTTCTGCCACACCAAGTTTCAGTCGTGACAGCGGCATATCGACATGCGGACGCTCAACGCGAACGGCGTTCCGAATACGAGTAAGCATGTCAGCGAT
>CAKQNH010000542.1 GCA_934255105.1 uncultured Pirellulaceae bacterium | reverse complement strand
ACGACGGATACTATTTGCTGTCTGATCTGTGGGGAGTTCCCAACTTGTCTGAACAGAGCTCGGACGCTGTGCGGGCGCTGTCGGTCAGCGTCTTATCCGGCCAGCCACTTACCCGCTGGCACTTGGACGCTCCTGTCTGGCACTTAGCCTGCTACTGTCTGGCCGCCACCCTCTACCGTACTTTCGTACTGGGCGCGATCCTGTGGATTGGTTGGAGTGTGCTCGTCCCATTGGGGCTGAGCTTGGTAGCGCTGCTGTTAACGGGTAGTTTACTGCTGGGGTGGTCGCTGGGTAACGTGCGTGCCGTCGTGAGAATTGGCCGTGAGACGCGGCGGGCGGGACGCATTCGCTTGGGACGCTGGATAGTTTTCTTGACGGTGATTGCGTTGAGCATCGCGGTGGTCCTGTGCATGCCATTGCCGACCGCGATGCGGGCTCGAGCGGTTACCGACTTTGAAGACAAGCAGCCGCTGTTCGCCAGCCAAACCGCAGAACTGGTTTACGCGGCGCCTGTCGATCGCTGGCAAGAAGCGGGCGAGCTGTTGCTCCAGTTCGCTTCGCCAGCCAGCGATTACGAACTGCTAGAGTTGCGCGGCGAGATCGCAGTTGTCGAGCGAACGCTTGAACAGCTCCACCTGCGAACAGCGCTCGATCCGGCCACCGCCTACTTGATTCCAACCAAGAGCGAGGAGTTGCAGCAGTTGCAAGCCCGCGAGCGCGTGCTGCAGCGGGAGCTTCAGTCGCTCACTCACACAGCGTCGCAGAGCGGTTATTTGTTGGCGGCCAGCCATGTGGTCGCTAGACCCTTAGCGTCGCTTGAGGATGATCGACAGCAGGGAAATCCGCTTGACGCAGATCTGCTAGGGAGCACCTGCGAGCGTGGTACCTTAGTCGCTTGGTTTTCGCCCAAGCGGCGATTGATCTTGACGGCGATCGTTCCCGAGAATGACGTCCAGCGGCTGAGCCTAGGCCAGACTGCGCTTATTGGTTGGGACGCCGACATTAGCCACGTGCGGGTAGGGATCGTTTCGCGCATCGCTCCCGAACCTATCGAGCAGCTTCCCAGAGAATTGATCGGCGATGGAACGCTGCTCTCAGAGCCCAGTCCAAACGGTAACTTTTTGCCTGCCAGGCCTCACTACGAAGTGACCATCGATGTGGCTGGCAATGTGGCGAGCGGCGTGACGAGCAGTGTGATGAGCGGCGAGCCATCTGTCCTCCAGGGTGCTGTCACCCACAAGTCTCTCGAAGAACCATCGAAAAGCCTCTTACCACCGCTGCGTGGCAGTCTGTGCACCGTCCAATTTGAATTGCCACCGCTGACTATATGGCAGCGCGCAGTCGAAGTGGTGCGCAGTAACCTGAAGCCGTTCTAGAACTCGGCCATTAGCCGCGTCCCCCAAATCGTGTAATCGCCGCCGTCGTAGCCGGCGACTGGACTGCGCTCGCGAATATCGCCGAATATCAAGTTGGACTGCAGTTTGGCGTAAGGGCTCCAGTGCCAGTTCAGTCCCAGCGTGAAGTGGTTTCCAATGCCGCCGCTGATGTTGTCATCGTTGAGATCTATATAATCGTAGCGGGCGGCGACTTGCCACGCTCCCCAACCACCACCTTCGCGGCTGCCACGCAAGCGGTCGAAGAGGAAGAAATTGCGGTTCGGTGTGACACGGGTCATCGTCCCCGAGGTTCGGTCGTGCGGTAGGTACTCTCCGGTAAGAAAGTACGACACATAGCCATAGAAGCCGTAGAAGAACAGGTCCTTGTCCATTGCAGGCATGCTCGCGTCGCGCTGCAGGTAGTTGACCATCGTCTCGCCGGTAAATTGCAACGGTCCGACATTCAGCCGACCTTCCGTACCCAGAATTTCGAAATTGTGTGCGCCTACGATGGTGCCAGTGTCTAACCAAGCAGAATCGGTTCTGGCCTGTGGAGGCGAGCGGAAATGGGCTTCATTTGTATGAGAACTCGACGGGCCAGCGTTTCCATCCGGAAATGCGACCGCACCAGCCAAAGCTAAATGCAGATAGTCTCGCCCCTCTCGGTCGTACCACGGCGTGGCTGCCAAGCGACCGTAGCCACCCAGTTGCAACGAGTCCCCTTTATAGGTACCCGTGTCGGAGATGTCTTCCAAATTATAGAGGCCATATGCCCAATTCCATGATTCATCGGCAGTGTACCCATAAAAGCAGGCGCCCACTCGCCGCGCGTTCTCCACGAAAGCAGCATTGATCAAAGGTCGCTCAGCAAAAACCGTGTAGCGCGAGCTGTCCAGGGCATCCAGCCCCAGCGGTAGCTTTTGGTTTCCGATTTGGAAACTCCGCTGGCCATCGTCACCGACCCAACCGAGATACACATCTTTGAAGGCAAGATCCGACGGGTCGCTAAAATCGACTTGCATCCGCCAATACAAATTCTCGGGAATATCGCCGCTCATCTCCAATCGAATGCGGCGGAACTCAAAGCGATCTTCAGGATCCTGGCCATAACTGGCATCGGCTGGATCGGGGTGCTCGAGAAAGCCAATCCCCGGTTGGTTGCTGGGGAAGGCCCAATAGTCCATGTGCAGCCGGCCATTGAGACGGAACGTGGGCTTCTGCTTGGCGTCCTCAGCAGCCAGCCGCTCGGTCTCCACTTCCTGTTCGCGATCGGCGGCTTGCTTGGCTAGCTGTGTTTCCAGTTCTTTTAATCGCTTCTCGAAATTTTGCGGCGCGGCTTCCGCTGAGATCCCCGCGTCCACTTGCGGCAAATCTTCGGGAAACTCAGGGCCAGTAGCCATTTGAATCTGGGCTGGCGCAACGCCAGCCCACAGGCTAGCGACCATCCACAGGCCCAGCCCAAGCACTCGCGCAAATTCGGTTCGGTAGGAAAAAATCAAAGACTGGTTTCGGCTGGGTGTCTAAATTTTATGAAATGGTTTCTTTTGTGCAACTGCGAAGAATTGCCGCTAGCTTGTCGCAAACTTGTTAGGAATATGCCGCTTTTTAGCAATATTCGGCTTTTTTCGGGTGTAAGGCCACTTTAGATGGACCAAAACAAAGCTGAACTGCAAATACTACCTCTGTAGAGGCAGTCTCCTACTTGGCTGATTTCGGACCTAGATGTGAAAACTATTCAATTCTGTAGGGTATCCGATTAGAATTCAGTGTTACTGCGCCTATCCGCCTAGGGTGGAGCCTCGAATACACACTCACCAAATTGGCGTGCACGCATCCGTCTATAGGGTGACTGACTGGCTGGTTTGAATACTTGCATGATAGAAAACCCATGATCGGCTTTCGAAAACGGTTCGTCGCCGCGGCCATTTGGATCGGGCGGTGCTGCGCTTGCTGGCGAACCATACGTGCAGCCCATCGCGTTAAGACGACTCATCCGAAAATCCCATCACCGTCAATCTCCTTTCGGCGTTTGGAACCACGACGCGTGCTGTCGGTCAACGCTGCCTTTGCCGCTGGTGTCCTAGATATCGTTATTCAGGACGATGGCGGTAGCACAGACGCGGGGCTACTGTCGGACGACGGGATTCATTTTTATGTCGATGCCAATGGTGACCACAGCTACGATGATGGTTCTTCCGGTGGCGCGAGCGAATTGCGAGGTCTGCTGTCTGAGTTGACTCAGATCAATGTGATAGGAGACGCTGGCGTCGGAAATTTCTTGTGGCGCAATGACTTTACATCCGCTCCGTTGGCTGCCACCATTGGCAATGCAGTCGACGTTTCGCAAGTTGCCGATATTGAGTTGTCGGCTACCGCACATGTGGAGGGTGATATCAGCCTTGCCGCCTCAGATTCGCTGCTGATCGGCGGCGATTTATCCGTCACGGGGGATTTCTACGCACAGGTTAGTTCGCCCAGCGGTCACATTACAAACTCCACCGGCGCTGCCTTGGAAGTTGTTGGACATGTTGACCTGAGCGCACACAGTATCGACTTGGGAAATCAAACAGGCGACCACTTTGCCTTCGGATCACTGCGGATCACCTCAGACGGAGCGGTCGACATTTCCGAGGACGGTTCCACATCGGATACAACCACGCACCTAGTTGGTTCCAGCACGGCTGAGTCATTGCACTTGGCAAACAACGGATCGCTCACACTAGACGGGGGAGCCACGCTAAGCATTGGTGGCGAACTGCGATTGCACGCATTAGGGACTGACGCCGATTTGGAGTTATCGGGGACGACTACTTCAACCGACGGAAGTGTCGAGTTGGTCGCAGGCCGCGACGTGGTGCAATACGCCGACATAAATGC
>CAKQNH010000541.1 GCA_934255105.1 uncultured Pirellulaceae bacterium | reverse complement strand
AGTCAAGTCAGGTCGAGTTCCGTGACGACGATTAAAGACGGCAAATAAAATAAAAGAGGTCCGCTGCTGTGAAAACGGTAATGCCCAAAGTTAAGCTAGCTCTACTATGCCTCGCTTGGATGCCATTGACTCTCTACTGGGGGTTGGGTTGCTGCGAGGTGGGCTACGGACAGGCACCGACTGGTCCCACTGAACTTCAAAATCCCGACGCTGAGACCGACCCGTCGGAGTTTCTGTCGAGGTGGATGCGTCACTCCGCCAAGGGGCCACCCAGGGTCCCCGAGCGACAATGGGTGCTGCGCGACGGGACGCAATTGACGGGGGCGGCCTATATGTTGGGTGCTGAACTTGATGCAGTCGGCATCCAGCGCGAGCGCTTTCCGGGCCCTGGCCAGCGGCTCGTGAGTATACCGCTGAGCGAATTTACAGATAAAGATCAAACGGTGCTGCCGGGTGGGTTCCGGACGGTTCCTGCAGGCAATCGACGCTTCGCTCTCTATCAGGGAGTCGAAGTATCGCCCGAGTGGGCGTCGGCTAAGCCACAATTCCCCAAGCGGTATCAGAATATCGTCAGTCTCGAAGGGGACGAGCTGTTCTTCTCCAGTGGCTTTAACCTGATCGCAGTCCACAAGTCGTATTTCACCAAGCAATTTTTGGCTGAGGCGTCTTCGGCCTTGTCAAAGATTGGACACCAGTTGGTCCTGGATGTCGGTAATTCCGCGGCGTTTGCCGTCGGCGAGCCGCAGCGGGAAATCGGCGATTCATTTTTGATGCAGGTGCGTGTGCCATACAAACAGGAACGTGCGGATTTTGCGGTGGGATTTCGCTACTTGCTCCCGAAGGAGCTGCTTTCTCCAGAGGTTGTCGAGCAGGTGCGACTGGTGTGCGAAAAGGTTCAAGCAGAAAACCCGTCCGCCGACGATAGCCATGGCGAAGGTGAAGGTTTGCCACGCCTGTGTTCCTTAAAAAACGCATGGGCATGGATTGAAACCCCCAAGGAGCCAAAGTCTGAAATGATCGCGGGATCAACACTCTCTGGAGGCCCCGTTAAGTTGCGGCCCTTCAACTTGAGATGCGTCGATCAGTGGTGGTGGGAAAGGGCCAATCTGCTTGCGGACAAGGATCTAATCGATGAGCAGCTAACTGATGAGAAACGCGAGCTACATGTGCTGGCCAAGCTCATTGATTCCGTAGACACGCGCGATCGCTGGTCGCAGCATCGCCGGACGGGTAGCCTGGATATGTTCACCGGCAAACTGGTAGGGAGACTCGCTGATGGATTTGTCTTTAAGGAGGGCTCCGTTCATTTTATGGTGCTTGCAAGCGAGCTAGCGCCGGTCGACTTGCGCGTCGCCGCGCTGGCATGCAAAACTCGCCAGCCCGATTGGGCAGCCATGGGAGACCTGCGGGAACTGTGCGCTTCGCGCGTAGTCCGTGGAACGGTCGTCCATGTGGGGAGCGAACTGATACACCTAGATGGCGCGCTAGTGGGTGATTACCCAGTACTGACCTACGCAAACAAGACGGCAAACACGGAGATGCCGCTCAGCGATTACAACGCATTGCACACAGCCCGGACAGCTCACCAGTGGCTTCTGGAGAACGACAAGATTCTAAATGCAAGCGACAGCACGCATATCGCCGACGCCCTCAACGCCAAGTATCCGCTGCAAGCCGATGCTGACGTGCAGTGGGCCAGCCTGCCACCGGATCGACGAGTTCACTCGTGGAAAGTGGTGGGGGACAATAGCAGGAGGTTTAAAGGTGTTCTGGCTGGACAATATAAACAGGATCTGGTTTTCGAAACGAAAGTCAGGGGGCTGGCCAAGTACTTTTTGGCTTCTCCCGATGCGCTCGATGCAGACTCTAAAACTTTAGCAAAACAATTGCTGTCGAGAGTCGAGCCCAAAGACTGGCAGCAATTGTTGACCAGGGCGGAGAACTGGCAATACTTTCGAGTTTGGGTCGATCCCAGTGGGCGAGTCTTCACACCGACAGAACCCTCCGTGATCGAGTCCATCAGCAATGCACTGATTATCACGCGCAGGATGGATGGCGGCACCTTCTCGGAACCCATCCCCAACGATGCGGAGCGCGTACAGGAGTATATCGATTTTTATGAACCAGCCAGGACTGCTGCAATCGAGGCCCGCGAGGCGAGCGAGGGGAATTTGTCGCTGTGGACGTTCCAAGATTGTGAACCCACACTGCGAGCCGAACTGATCGGCGATGCTGGTGCAAGCTTCGTGGTCCGCGATGCTAATAATGCCGAGTTTCTGGTGAATAAGGCCTGTTTGGCAGAAGCCAGCCTGCGCGATTTTCTACACCTGCAGCGAACGCGGACTGACTTGGAAAAGATTGATGCGACCGATGTGTGGAAGATGCCGCGCATCTGGTGTACCCGCACCAAGTTGATTGGTCCTGCCGTACCAGAATATTTAACCAGCGATGCCGAACAGCTTGTCACTCGCACACTCGACGGTGGCTTCGAAGTAGTGCAGATGTCTAGCCTGACGCTGCGCGAACAACTGTCGTTTGTGAAGGATTGGCAACTGCAACACAATCAGGTCAATGCCCTACCGGAACTGGCAACGGCGGACAGCATCGAAACGCTCAGACGTTGGCTAACCGAGCCCGTTGCGCGGCAGAATATTTTGCGAGATTGTCCCGCACTGGAGGCTGACATCCAGCGCGAAGTGGTTGAGGCGTTCGCGAGCTGGGCCCATGATACTTGGCAGGCTGTGGAGATTCCGCTGCCTCGCGACAAACCGCTACTCGCGGTCAATGCCGATGCGACCGCCGGGATTGTGGCCGGGGCTTCCCAGTGGCAGGTGATCGATTTCGCATCCGGTGACGTTAGCAACCTATCCATCGCCAATCAAGTGGTCGTCGACGCCGACGCGACTGCCGACGCGACTGCCGATGTATCCACCAGGGGACGTTTGGGGCCGTGGATGGGGAGCCATACTCGGCAGGTGTACTGGGTTGATGACGGTGTGCTGATGCGCGCCCAAGCCGAGGATTCGCTCAAGCCGACCAGCGTTTTGCCCAGCGAGACACCGAGGATTGTAGCTGCCTGCCAAACGCCCAACTGGGAATATTTGGTGTTCGCATGCAGTGACGGTTTGGTGCGTCGCTGGCACATCCCAGCAGGTGCAGTCGAAGCGCCGGCGGGAGCATTGGAAGCTGTTTCCCCCAAGCTTGGCCGGCCCAACCTGGACGTACCTACGAGTAAAATATGGGCATCGCGAACAGGCGAGTCTGTTGTGCTGGGCAGTGGACCATCAACACAGCTTTACGTAAAAGCGACCGCAAACTCCCCGGCGCTCAGCAACTTTGTTGCAGTGCCGGGCTCGGCCGGGTTCGCCGTAGTGGGACGCGATCGCGCTTGGGTGCAAATGTGGCTCGGCAGTCGTCAGCTAAATCAACTGAAAGGAGCCACCATCAATATACCTCCTACCAAACAAGGGTTGCCATTTTTGCCCAGTTGGTCGGGGATTATCGACGTCGACGGGATAGAGGTGCTGCAGTCGATCGGTCGCTCTGAGGACCCAGCCGCCCTAGCCAGCGACACGAACTATGTAGTATTCACTGGGACCAAGGGCTACTTTGAACAGTTTGCGACGCAGCGCATTGTAGGTGAGATTGATGATCGAGCGCGCGTGGCGGCCAATGGCGCAGCAGTAGTTCACTGGCGCGGTGAACAAGCCGTCGTGTCGCGGCGTCCTGCGGCCATGGCCTTGGCTCCTCCGCTGCTATTGTCCGCGATTATTGACCGGCTGGTAGCTCAGGGGAACATCGGGCAGCTCGAGGCATTGGCCAAATACTTGGAGCAACCCCCCTACAGCCTCTACGGTAGAAATCCTGGCTGGCTGAATATCAAATTTCACGAACTGGTGAAGATCGCACTCTTTAATTATCAGCCACAACTGGGAGGCGATCGTTTGGGCCGAGCCATGCAACTGGCCGACAGATTCCGTGCGCAATATCCGCAGTCACAAGTTGCTGCGGTCGCGCTGGCCGATATCGAGCGCGACCTAGCTTGGTCGGCGCGCGGCGGAGGCTACGCGGGCAGCGTGACTGAAGCGGGCAGTGAGGCCTTTCGCACTCACATGCAATCGGCTGCGCAATTGCTTGAGCCGCTCTTAGTTGATGACGTGATGGCCGGCACGCTACGCTCGCTGATCGACGTGGCCATGGCTACTGGCCAGTTGGATTTGGCTGGGCAAGTTGCCAAGCAGCTCGAAACCGGCAAGCA
>CAKQNH010000540.1 GCA_934255105.1 uncultured Pirellulaceae bacterium | reverse complement strand
GCCGGCGTCACGTAGTTAGCGTGCGTCTGCGCGGTTGCGTCGCTGGAGCAGCACAACGTGACCGTTAGACTTGCTCCGAATGCGACTAGACTGACTTGGCGGATAGCAGCTCTCATAGCCGCCATTCCGTTGCATGTGAAAAACAGGATTTTACGCATAGCAATCCTCTAATGCATCCTTGCTAGTTGGTCACGTGCTCTCCGCATTGCTCCGTATCCGTGGGTCGGTGGCAAACGTTTAGACGCTAAAAATCGAACGCTCAAACTCCCCTAGTTGCTGTCTGCCATCGTCGACAAACGAGCTCTAGGAGGTAATTTCCGAACTCAACACTATCGTTCGTTGGACTTCAACTGATCCACCACTGGTACCAGTGATACTTTGCGGACCAACGACAGAATCTTCTTGGCGTCACTTTCGTAGTGAGTGAAACCGTGTACGAGTAGGTAGTCTTCGTAGGCTACGACCTCGACATCGCTATTGGGCACTAATCTACCCACCGCCTGCGAAATTTCAGCCGCCATATCGGGCAGGCTCTGTGCGGCAGCAGGTGCATTAGTGACTGAGACCTCATGGACCTCGACCTGCCGCTCTCCTGTATCATTGACCATCACCAGGGCAATGCGTGTGGTGCCTGGACGGATGCCAACCACCGACACACTGCTCTCACTGATTTGCATCAACTGACAGATGCTTGGGTGCTCAACCGACAGTTCTGTGATCACGAACTGAGCGGAAAGTGTTTGCGATTCCTGTAGCCCTATAGTCAACGACTTGTCCGTCTGCTCCGCATCGCGCCCAAGCGTATTCATGGAGCGCTCTAAATCGCGGTCTGGAACGATGCTGGTCCGAGTTGCGAATGCCGCCCTGACTCTATTGTTGGGTTCGTATGGTTCTGCGCGAGCGGCAGTGTGGTTGCCAGCGGAACGCCCCATGGACGGCAATGGTGCTGCAGGAGCTAAGGGGTGCATGTCTTGCGCGAATTTTCCCGACAATAGAGGTGCCGGTTCGCCCTCAATGCGGACTTGCATCGTGCTGCCACGCGGTGGCAAGCGAGGATTTTCGCTCGCAGTCACACCCTCAGGCGCCGGTGCAGCCTTTATCGGGATCTCCGATGCGCTGCTCAAATGCAGCGCTACACTTCGACTGGGCGTATGGGGATTATCCGCGGACGCATCGGACAAGGCATACGTCGGGGCTGCGCTCCCCGCCGCAGACGTTGTTGCGGAAGGGGTGCTGTTGGGCGTGTCTGTGAGGCTCAGGTTAACCGACTGGCTGGTCGGCTGCCGCACAGTTAAACTCAGCGACTTGGCCGGCTGAATCAGTTCTGGTTGCCTGTCCAGCGGAACTGTGACCGCAGTTGGCGATACAGCTAGGGTTGCGGAACTTGCCGATTTCCGCGTTGCAATCGGCACCACGGATGACTGCGATGGTTGTGGCACCGACATCATGTCCAACGGGATAGCGATATCGATCAGCGATTGTGCCAGCTCGTCGGACCCATCGGAACTCTCGCCCGCTTGAGCAGCCACCTCGGCTAGTGCTGGCTGGGAGACAGTGCTCGGCAGCGACCCTGAAAGTGGCGACCCTGAAAGTGGCGACCCTGAAAGTGGCGACTGTGAAAGTGACGACTTTGAAAGTGAGGATTGTGCCTGGGGCGTCGACGCTGGTTCCAGCGTTGGCAGGCTAGGGGAAATCTCTGCGGGTAGCGGAGCAGCTAGGACGCTGGATGAAGCCAACGCGGGAAGAGCCAACGTGGGAAGAGCCAGCACAACTGTTTCACCGCCTGTTTCACCGTCGTCGGCCCCAGTGGATTGCGTCCCCGAAGCGGAGACGACCTGAGATGGTACCGGGTGTAGGTGCACGGCCTGAAGCGAGGCTCGGTTAAGCGTCGTCGGCGCAGTTTGGCTGCCGGATATCCCCCACGGTTGCCCCGTAGTTTCCCGCTGCAGATTTTCTCGCTGCAGACCAATCAAAGCGATCAGTCGCCCAAGCTCTCCTGGGGCCTTGGCCGTCTCGCATTGCTGTGACGTATGGCACTGCTGGGTTGCTCCAAATGGATAGGGGAGCAGTCCAGCTTCGCGATGCTGTGGATGATCCAGCGGACCAGGCAGCTCCTCGGCGGCAAACGCCATGCCTGGCGCAGTGACCAAGGCCACGGCGAAAGCCATTCGCAAACGGCGGCGTGTGGAGCGTTTGTGGCTGGTGCTGTTGCTGCGCAATCTCATCACGACCCCCTTAGCAGTAATAAAAGCTACCTCCAAATGCTAGCTAAGTCCCGTGAGGTGGACTTGCTATCGGAGCACGTGGAGCGCGTTACTGGGAGATATCGGGAGATGGCAATGTAAAAGTTAAACGTTTTTACCGCTTGCGATCATTGTATCAGTAATAACACCCCCGCAGAGCAGCGGGGGTGTTAGCAATCATGCTAGCTAAAACCGCTTTACGGAGTTTTCTCGGCCACTCGAGGCATAGACTCGATGGCTTTGTCGATCAGTCCGTACTGCACGGCTTCGTCGGCAGACATGAAGCGGTCGCGGTCGGTATCGCGTTCGATGGCTTCGAGCGTCTGCCCAGTATGCTTGAGCAAAATGTCGTTCAGCTTGCGCTTGATGCGTTTGAATTCGGCCGCGTGAATCATGATCTCTTCAGCCGTCCCCTGCATGCCGGCTAACGGCTGGTGAATCATGATGCGAGCATTGGGAAGCGCGTAGCGCTTGTTTTTGGCTCCAGCGGCCAACAGCACGGCCCCCATGGAGGCCGCTTGTCCGATGCAGTAGGTGGCCACATCGCATGAAACGAACTGCATCGTGTCGTAGATCGCGAGCCCCGCACTAACGCTTCCGCCGGGCGAGTTGATGTACAGGTGGATGTCGGCTTTGGGGTCGTCCGATTGCAAAAACAGCAGTTGCGCTACCAGCGCATTGGCGACTTCGTCGTTGACTTGTGAACCCAAAAAGATAATGCGGTCCTTCAGCAGTCTGCTATAGACGTCATAGACGCGTTCTTCGCGACCACTTTTCTCAATCACATACGGGATCAGGGGCATGGTTTATATTCCGTTAAACAGGTGTTTTGTATTACAAGAGCGATGGTTGGACGACAAGTGTAGCAGCATAGCGGCACCGCAAGGCACTACTTATTATCTTCGTCCCCTGGCTCCATAGGAGGCTTGGTCAGAATCTCGTCCACTAAACCATAATCCTTGGCCGCTTGGGCGGTGAGGAAGAAGTCGCGGTCTGAATCCTTGGCAATTTCCTGTGCGGTTTTACCGCTGTGCTCGGCTAGAATACCGTTGAGCAGTTCGCGGTAACGCAGGATCTCGTTGGCTTGGATCTCGATATCTGAGATCTGCCCCTGGACGCCGCCAGCCGGCTGGTGAACCATCACTCGACTGTGCGGCAGACAGTAACGCTTACCCTTAGTACCACCGGCCAGGAGCACTGCTGCACCGCTGGCCGCCTGCCCCACGCAATAGGTGGCGATTGGGCAGGAGAGAATCTGCATTGTGTCGTAGATCGCTAGCGTGGCGATCACATCGCCCCCAGGGCTATTGATGTAGAAGTGGATTTCCTTGCGGCGATGCTCGCTCTGCAGATAGAGCAACTTCATCACCACTTCATTGGCATTGCCCGTATGGATCTCTCCCTGCAGAAAGACAATGCGATTTTCCAGCAACAAATCGCCCAGCGTTAGCTGGCGTTGGCGCTGATAGCTAGCTGATGCGTAGGAATTGCTGATCTGATCAAAAGGGCTGACCGCTTGAAAGGGACTGGCGGTTTGGAATCGATTGGGGTCTTCGGATTGGCTGCGATCCTCGCGTGGGCGAAAATCAAACGGGCTGGCAGGATTCAACTTGCACTCCTTGATAGTTGTTCGTTACGCAGGTCTGGGCACAGGTTAGCCTGCGCGCGTGGTGACCCACAGAATATACATTGCAAAGCCATTTGGGTGTTTTAGATATGCGGCTTTTCAATAGTTTACCGCTAAGAATTGCCCGAACAGACGTGTGAGATGCGAGTTCCAATGCAGGCAACTTGCGCGTCCAGACGCGAGAGGCACGGCGCGAGCACCCTTGCATTTTTATACCCCACATCCTTTCACGCCTCCAGTGAACTTGCCTCACTGGTGAAGAAGTTTTGTGGCTAGTGCCTCCCCAGCCTGTAGGCGATTTTAGATGCGCCTGAAGCGGCTAAAGCCTGGACTCCAACAAAGACGAGTGCAGCGGCTAAAGCCTGGACTCCAACAAAGCGGGAGGGAAGG
>CAKQNH010000539.1 GCA_934255105.1 uncultured Pirellulaceae bacterium | reverse complement strand
GTGAATCGGAGAATTGGGTTGCGAATGAAGCGCAAACCGGACAGAAATGAAGCGTAAATGAAGCGCAAAACCGATGGGAATCGAGCGCAAAACTCCGTAAAATCGAGCGCAAATCGCCACTGGCTTATCTCCCTCGGCACGTACTTGGTTCCTCGTCCTTGGACCACCTTTTCCAGGAATCCAAGTTCCGTAAGACTGTCCAATTCCCGAAATGCGGCACTCCTAGAGACTCTTAGGTTCTCGACGTACCAACTGGCGGTAACCGTCCCATCCCGGACTGCTTGCTGGACAATTTGTTGTTGGCGTTCGGTAAGCTGGGACCTCGCCCTACTACATTTTCGAGATCAGTGCGATAAATGACGCAACACTCTGGGCCGCGGTGCTGGAGCGTCTGGGACTTGAATCCACGGCTTGGTGCGAACTGGTCGAAAATTGTAGCAAGCTATTTCGCTTGGTGTCGGGGCGTACCACCATCGTCGACAGCGGCTGGATAGTAGGAACGTAACTTCACTTTTCGCCTTCGGTCAGATAAAATGAAGGCGTAGCAAGTGCCATAAGGAGGTCGCCCTAAGGAGGTCGCCCTAAGGAGGTCGCCCTAAGGAGGTCAATGATGAGTTCAATTGAAGAGCGAGTCGCCAAACTCGAGCAAGAAGTGTTTGGTAAACGTCCAAGTGCAAAAAATTGGCGAACGACTGTTGGGAAATTCAGCGACGATCCATTCATGGACGATGTGATCGACGGCGCTCTAAAGTCCCGCGAGGAAGAGAGACAGCAGCTCGAAGATTCTGATGACCCGGAGTCCAGATGATTCTCTTGGATACAGATCACATCTCCGTCTTGCAAAGGCAGTCGTCGGTAGGCGAACGACTCGCGAACAGGCTTGACGGCTGCGGCGATTTACCGGCGACATCGGTAATCACACTGGAAGAACAATCAAGAAGTTGGATTGCCGAGCTCGGACGTCGACGAGACGTTGCCGACCAAGTAGTTCCGTACCGCAGTCTATTGGATATGTTTGCCTTTTTTGAAGAGTGGGAGATTCTCCCGTTCAGTTTCGACGCGGTCAGCGTATTCAAGAGTATGAGGGCAAATCGAGTTCGAATTGCTACGACTGATCTGAAGATTGCGTCGATCGCGATAACGAGCGGTCTCGTTCTCTTGACTGCCAATTCCCGAGACTTCGAGCGAGTACCTGGACTTCAATTTGACAACTGGATTTCGTAGAGTTATTCGCAATTTCACTCGATCACCTCGCCGTTGTGACGCTATTCGATAGCTAGCTAGCCAGTCCTCTGGTTTATCGTCACAAGCTCCACTCTTTCGCGTCCCGTTGGTTATGTAGCCCCGATAAGGTTAGCGACTTGCCGCTACTCGTCCGCGTGGCGGCGATCGTATGGCGGCCGGCCAAGACCGACTCGATAGCCGAGTGTTGGTGGGTAAGCATTCCTTGAGGAGCCACCTGCCCAACCACCTCACGCAGCTCACTATTCAACGATGACGCGGCTAGCGGTACAAACCGTCCCTCCCGCGCTTCATCCGCCGATCACTGAACATAGTCGTGGACCGCTCCGCCGGTCCATGCTGTTGACACATGAAACAAGAGCATCTGATCGGCGGAGCGATCAGCGACTTTCCGGCGGCCGCTTGGTTAAGCAACATTGTCGCTGCGTCGGAAGTGACGCCAAGAGCCGCAGAGAATGCAGGCTGTCGCACCGACCATGCCGTGCGGCACTTTCGTCTTACGGTCATCGAGGCCGGCTGACAAAATCGCCTAGTCGAACGCCGGGTTCTGCCTCCAATTTTGAGAGCCGGTCGTGAGCGTGCTTGCGGTCAAAGAGCGACCAAGGGCTCGCTTGCGAGATGTTCTCTCGCTTACTACTGACGGCAACGTGTGTCATCGTAAGCAGCCAACGAGCGCGCCTCGCTCGCTTGCCCTCAGGCATTGGTGCCCATCCACCGGCGAGCAACTCTCGGTCGATAAAACTCTTTTGAGGAAGCAGTTTGAAGGTCACGTCCATGATCGAACCATTACACTGAAGTTCGCGCTGAATCCCGTTTAGCAGGCGCTCGTCAGGTATATCCTTTTGTTGGCAGACTTGCAGCTCGATCGAGCAGCGAGGCTGACTGGTACCACGTTTTGCGACCAACGCGAGAATCTGGTTGAAAGTGACGATTTCGTCGTCAGACCCACCACGTAACTGCGGTAACCTTACAATCAGCCAGTCTGCGTGGAAGGCAATCGTCCTCAGAGCCGTGACTTGCGCCTGCGAATTACGTTCAACCCAACGCGGATTGGGGAACCTGGCCCAGAATTCGTCGCACGTAAACTCTGCGAACGCCATTACGGCCTGCTCAGTGGACTGGCTCCCGACCGTGACAATTGCATCCAAGGGCACTTGCTTAGCGCTTTGCTTTGCCAGAGCAATCCATTCGCTTTCCGTCGCTGGAATCGAGTTCTGCTGAGGAATTCGGACTACGCAAACAGAGTCGACGAACCGGTCGAAGAGTGCTTTAGCATCGCTCTGTAGATTTCGATTCTTGATCGCCACAATCCGGTTCCCAACAGCCGATTGCCAATTATGCTCTCCCAACTGAGAGATGTCAACAATCGGCACGCTACGACGCGGCAGTAGAATGTCCGCCAGATCTCGCAAGCGTTCACGCAGAACATCATCGTCACCACTGAATAAATCAGGTGTGAGAACCACTTCGACCAGCATTAGGCAAACCTCTCGTTGAAGTCCAGGTCGAAGAAGTCGTCTGGCCAAGGCTCAACAAACTCGCCATTGGTATCAATGGACAAGTGTTTTGCAGTGGTACTCCCCTCTACCTTTTCGACAAAGACAACCGAGATGCGATCTGGGCTTACTGGTTGCAGATAGTCGGGCAACTTTCCGACTGTTGATTCCCGAACACGTCGTAACAGTCTAAGCATGAGATGCTCGCTATGGGTCTCCACGACAAACTGCCTGTTCCTGTAATGCTTAAGTGGATCGCAACCGCGCACGGCTTGGGGGTGGATCGCTGTGATCAATAAATCTGCTATGACCAGTTGGGCACGCGGATGCAAATGCAGTTCTGGCTGCTCCAAAACAACTAAACCATATGGTGCCAATGATGCGACAATAACCGGAAGGATCTGGGAGACACCTGTTCCGACTTCAACTGATTTCAGGGAAAGTCCGAAACGGTCGTCAACTATTGAAGCATGCTTGATCAACTCACACTGGGATAGCACATTGCCGATTTCTCCTTGACTCTTCGCCGATTGAAGTTGTTCAGCGATGGGCCCTTCCGTCGGAAGGATCCTGTTTTCGAACACACGTACATGGTAACCTGTAGCAAAACGCTGATCATCCGAAAGCCAATCAGAGGTTGTTTCACAAATCTCGTTGTCGAGGATCAGCGAATCCCAAGCTGCTAGCCCCTTATACCAACGATTGTCACCGACGTTTTTGTCACGAGTCTTCGTAGGTTGAACGTGCTCACGCAACGGCCCCAGGTGTACGAAGCCAGCTACAGTCTCTTTCAGACTCTGCTGAATCTGAACTGAAACAACATGACTCAGGAGCCACGCGGAATTAACGGCTCGAATCGTGCTCTCATCGCCGTGCTGTTGGAATTCGTATCCATCACCATGTTCATTGACAGTGATGAAATCCATTGGTTCCACTAATACTTCTCCGAAGCAATGACTTGAAGACCAGCTGTCGAAGTAATTCGGAAATAGTTTTGGGTCAGCATTCTTCGCCACATCTGCCCATGGTTCTCCGCTTCTAGCGTTCCTCTTCAACTCAGCCCATTTGTCGATCAGCATCGATTCTTTTTGCAAATACTCCGCTGCTTTCGCAGTTGCTTCGTCGGAACTGAAATATATGTTATCTGCGAACCAATCCTGCAAAACACTTTTGGGATCGTTGGCCGTTCGACCTTGCATCTCCACAAAGCTCCGTTTCTCGAGATAATCCGAAAACACTTCGTCGTTGGCATCGAGCCAGTCCAAAAAAGCAAAATCATGTTGCGGAAACAAGTCTAGGCATTCACGATGCATAGTCATTCTGAAGATATGGAAGGGGGGAGGCCAAGCAGCGGTCATCACTGGAACGCCGTTAAGCATGCTCTGGCATCCCAGCACTTCCGGGGTTGGAATAGCCTTGGATTTATTCCAACCTACTACTCCCTTGAATGTCGCGATTTCAGGCTTTACCCTAATAGGAACACCACCAAAATCAAAATGCTCAGGGAAGTCGTGTTTGATGTATGAT
>CAKQNH010000538.1 GCA_934255105.1 uncultured Pirellulaceae bacterium | reverse complement strand
CCCCGTAAGGGATTCGAACCCCTGTTTCCGCCTTGAACAGGCGACGTCCTGGGCCACTAGACGAACGGGGCTTCGAAGTTCAACCAGTTTAACGCTCGCGACCGGAGAATCCATCCCTCAGTAGCCATTTCACAGGCACGACCATGCCTGCCTGGCGTCTTTAAGTTGTTTGTATAGTATATCTTACGCCTGACAACCCAGTTGCCGAATGCCACCAATTTGAGCTAGAATACGCCGCCCGTGCGCCTGGCGGCCAGTGGCTGGTACTCAACCTTGAGCCCATTCGCGCGCGCGAAACGCCTGAGGGGTCGAAAGTCTTGGCGACTTCCGCTAGGGACTGGAATCTGGTACCCCAGCTACCCGTAGGATAACTATGTCTCTGCCCATCGAAATCGGCCCCTGTGAAATACCTCCGCTGCTGGCCCGCGGTGAGGTAATCTTGATCGACTGTCGCGAGCTAGAGGAATGGGAAACGGCCAGAATAGCTGGCGCTGTGCTGCTGCCGATGAGCAATTGGCGCGAATCGGCAACCAAGCTCAACGATTACTTGCACCAACGGATCGTGGTACACTGTCATCACGGAGTGCGCAGCTTGCGCGTCACGCATTGGATGCGAGAAAACGGTTTTCCCGACACACAGAACATGACAGGGGGCATTCATGCTTGGTCCGAACAAGTGGACGATACGGTTCCTCAATACTAGCCTTACCCGTAGGAATGTTACCCACGTATGGTTGCTGGTAGCGGCGGCCTGCACAATGACGGCCGCGTCTGTCCGCGCCGATGACCCACCGCCGAAGTCCGAGGCTGCGAAGAAGAACTCGGTTCACTGGGCTGACGAACAATCCCAAGGGATGCCGCTGGTATTTAGCGATGACTTTCAGCAGGGAAGCCAGCGTTGGCAGACAACCGACGATACCGCCTGGACTCTTTCCCGCGATGGTGAGAACCAAGTATTCGGGCTCAACCGACGCATCAGCAATTACCAACCCAAGTTTCGCAGCCCTCACAATATCGCCTTGATCAAGGACATCAAGGTATCTAGTTTTGTGCTGATCTTCCGTGTCAAGAGCACCAACGACACCGGCAACCATCGCGATTGCTGCGTATTCTTTGGGTACCAAAGCCCCACGAAATTCTACTATGTCCACCTCGGGGCCAAACCCGATCCCGCCAGCGGCCAGATCATGATCGTCGATGAAGCCGCTCGCCGCCCACTCACAGAGAATCAAAAAACAGTTGCTTGGGATGATAAGTGGCACACGGTGAAAGTTGTTCGCGACAGCCAGGAAGGCTCGATCGAAGTCTACTTCGACAATATGAAATCGCCCCATATGACTATTGTCGACAAAACTTTTACCAACGGACAGATCGGCTTAGGGTCATTCGATGACATGAATGACTTCGATGATGTTCGACTGTACGGGATGCAAAGCAGCGAGACGAAGTAACTCCCAGAAGTGGTAGTGATACCCTTCCACTTCAAAGCTATGAAAAGTCGCGGTGAGCGTGTGACGGCAGGCTATTTTTTGATCCGCAAGCACGCTCTTTGGACTGCTACGACTTGTCGTAGCTTTTACGTGAACCTCGGTAGTACGATGCGTTGAACGGTCCAAAACAGTTCCGGACGATGTCGGCCATGCACCCAAGAAGGGCTGGTCCGCCGCCCAGCATGTCACCACCCGTGAAATTGTTACTGCCGCTTGGCTACAGCCAAAAAGCTACGACAAGTCGCAGCAGTCAAAGTTGCTGAACGTCAATCAAGGATGCCTTTGAAGAACATCGCGTTCGCTAGCGTCACTATTAAAGCTCACTTTCGCTGACGCGAACGTCGGGGGCACGATACTCAGCGCGGCAGCAAACTTGGGTCGATGACCATGTGCTTGATCCGCTCGCGGTTCCAGGTGTAGGTGATGTGTACTAAGCCGGTGGCTGGGTCTTGAATCATGGCTGGATAGCTGAATTCTGCCCCGGCCTGCTTTTCCAACTCGCCGGCCGACCGCCAGTTCAGACCATCCTCCGATAGGGCCAGATTTAACTGGCCACGATCGCCCCATCCCGTCTCCCCTGATTCTAATGGATTGTAGACCAACAGATGGCGACCGTCGGATAGCGTCACAGCATCGATGCCCGAATTGGGATTGGGCAAATCGATAGCCTCTAAATCCGACCAAGTTACACCGGCATCGCTCGAGAAACTGGAGGCAATGACACTCTCCTGGGTGCGACACAGGATTTGCAATCGTCCGTCGGCATGCGTTAAAAAGGTGGGCTGGATCGCTTGAAACTTCCGCTGTTCATCGATCGGTCCGACGCGATTCCATTTTCCATGCGGTTCACCACGCAGCAGGTTGACAGATTCAAAGTGGACACGCCAACCGTCCGATTCGGTGGAAGAACCACACAGCAGCGTCTGTTGGTCTTCGAGCAGGATGGGTTTGCAGCGCACCGGTCCATCGATCCCTTCGGGCAGACGTCGGCGATCGACAAACGTGCGTCCCCGGTCATAGCTGACCATCATTTCGCCCCACCACTGCTCTGGGTTGGGGCCGACTTTGAAGAACAGCAGCGTGGGCCCATCGCCGGGAGGCTGGTAGAGCACCGGGTTCCAACAGGGATAGCGCAGGTCGGCGTGCTGCACTCCGTCTGCCACCAATTGAGGTGAGGCCCAGCCAGCCCCGTCATGATAGCTGGTCCAAATCCCCACGTCCTCATCCCCTTCTTTCGTGCCACCAAACCAAGCGCTCAGCAATCCGCGCGAGGTAACGCAGATCGTCGAAGCGTGGCTGGATTTGAACGGCGCACGCTCGAAGATGAATTCCTCTTTCACTAAGCCATCCAGACGCGGAGCGACACTAGCGACAGCGGGGGCGGCCTGCGTCTGCTTATCTGAATACTGAATACAGTCTGCGTGGGCACAGTAGTAGATACGGCCATTCTCTGCTCCCACGATCAAATCGGGCTGACCTGTACCGTTCCAATCGATCACGCTGGGGCTGGATGTGTGCCCAGCGACATTCCGGCGCGCTAGATTGCCAACTTTCTTAAGCACAATCTTGCCACTGCGATCTTCGCAGTTTCGATACCAGGCTGCATTTTCGGAGTTGGTGAGAATGTCCAACCGGCCGTCGCCGTCCCAGTCGACCACAGCCAGTTTGACTCGGCCCGACCCGCCGCATGACTTTGCATTGAGTCGCAGTGGATGGTCGTTCTCATCGATAAAGATCCGCTGAGCCGCTCCGACGGCTGATCGAAGTGTCAGATACCCCTCCTGATCAAGCAGCACCAAGTCTAGCGTTTGATCCCCATCGAAGTCGATAGCCACCGGTGTGGTCCGCCACTGGGTCAACGAGGCATTGGATGGAGTCTGCCACCAATGCCACTGGGGAGGCAATTCGCGAACTCCGGTATCGAGTTCGCCGGAGACCAGTTCGCCCCCGTCGTTGATTAGTAGGCCCACGCGGGCAAGGATCGAGTTGTAAATGATGTCGCCATCTCCGTCGCCGTCCCAATCTGCTACCGAGAGCGTGGTATATCCCCACTTGGCTTCAGCCGGTCCTTGAATCGATCCACTGGGGCCAGCCATGACCCGAAACGGTTCGGACGGTCCACCTCCGCCTTTAACATGCAGTAGCTTGGGAGCATCCCACCTGGGCATACCATTCTCGGCCAGGCCCAGATTTTCAAACCAACCGATCTGACCCGCCGTGTTACCACACACGATATCGACATCGCCATCTTGATCCCAATCGTAGGCACAGGGGGTAGCCAAAGCGCCAAACTTGAGTGTATCGGCCTGCTGCTGGAAATAGACCGGCGGCTCAAACGCGGGTACTCCTTGACGCAGCTCACCCGTGTTCTCGATAAATGCCACTCGCCCGTCTTCATCACCAACGATTAAATCCCAATCCCCATCGCCGTCCCAGTCGACGGCCGTGGGAGTGATCATCTGCAGGTCCATCACCAATGGCTGGCCCACGGGAGTTTGCAAACGCTGCCCGACGGCATATTTCGGCTCGGTCCGCGAACCGATATTCTCGAAGTAAGTAAAGCCATCCAAGAATTCGGCGCATAGTAAATCCAGATCGCCGTCGCCATCGAAGTCGACAAAGTTGGGGCTGGGCCAGCCAAAGACATCGATATCGCTGCCGCCCGCTTGCAGTCGGATAGGGGCGGTAGAGTAATCCGGGCTTGCGTCGTCCCCAGCGTTTTCTACTAAATAAACATAGCCACGCAACGGCCCGTTGCGCCATCTACCCTGACTAT
>CAKQNH010000537.1 GCA_934255105.1 uncultured Pirellulaceae bacterium | reverse complement strand
ATTTACAACTTCATCCCGACCGATGTCGGGCGGCCTTTGCAGCACACCACGCATACGGCCATCAATATGCCGGCTTATCCTGCCGACCCAACGCAAGTCGACCACTGGCCGGTTGAAGATGAAGTGGAGTCACAGTCCGGTCGCTGGTTCCTGCGGAGAATCCAGCCCTATCTCGCCGCCGACAATCGTCGCGATGGAATGGTCGTGACGTTTTATGACATCACGGAACAAACCAAACTTAGGATGCGACTGGCCGCCGCGCATGGCGTGGCTAGCCTGTTGGCCGATGCCGATTCGTTTGAAACCGTGATCCCCGAGGTTCTTCGCGCGCTGCGTAAATCGCTGGCCGCGGAGGCCTGTCTGCTATGGTTGGTCGATGCTCAGTCACAGGAACTCAAATGCGTTGAAACAGATGCGCTTGATGCTTCACTGCAACCATTCCTCGAATCGAGCCGCCGACTGCGTTTTGCTTCAGGCCAAGGACTGCCGGGATCTGCTTGGAAGGATCGCCTGCCCGTGTGGTTTGAAGACATTCGCAAATCCGCCGAATTCATGCGGGCTGAAGCCGCTACCGCTTGTAATTTGATCAGCGGCGTGGCGACTCCCATCGTGGTCGGCGCGAAGTTTAAGGGAGTCATCGAGATCTATACGACGCGGCAACAGACGCACGATCCCGAACTACTGAGAATGCTAAAAACGATCGGTAACGACATCGGACAGTTCATACGTCGGCGGCGCTTGGAGGGCATGTTCCGCGATGAAGAAGCACGCAAAACAGCCATCCTTCAATCCGCGCTGGATTGCATCATCACCATGGATACCCAGGGTAGAATCATTGAATTCAACCCGGCTGCCGAGCAGACATTTGGATATTCCCTGGCGGAGGTCTCCGGCCAGCACCTAGCCGACTTGATCATTCCACCGGAGTACCGCCAGGCGCACAACGATGGCTTGCAACGGTTTCTTAGCACGGGCGTTTCCACCATCCTAGGCAAACGAGTCGAAGTGACCGCGCAGCGGGCTGACGGCAGCCAATTTCCAATTGAACTAGCCATCAATGTCTCGCATGGTCGAGATGGCATACCATTTTTCACCGCTTATTTGCGCGATATCACGCAGCAGCGGGAATTCGAAACCTCCCTCAACGAAGCCCACGCCCAGGCCGTGGCAGCCAGCGAATCCAAGAGCGAATTCCTGGCCAATATGTCCCACGAGATCCGTACACCGATGACCGCCATATTGGGTTACGCCGACCTATTGCGCGAATACATCAGTGCCCCCGAGGCGATCAATCATCTGAGCACTATTCGTCGCAACGGCGATTACTTGCTCGACATAATCAATGACATTCTAGATCTTTCAAAGATCGAAGCTGGCAAATTGGAAGTGCTACATGAACGGTTCGACCCAACGCGATTGGTCGAAGACGTCCGCAGCATTATGGAGGTGCGCGCGACTGAAAACAATTTACGATTGGAGGTCATTTACGACGGTCCCATCCCAGCCCAGATCGAATCGGATGGCAAGCGACTGAAGCAAATCCTGATCAATCTGGTCGGCAACGCAATTAAGTTTACTCCACACGGCAATGTTAAACTTGTCGTGCGTGCACTTCACTGTCCAACGCCAAACAATCAATTGCTGACAGGCGAACTGCCTATGAATTCAGGCTGTTCAAACGAAAGCAGCGGCCCCAACGAAGAGCGAAATCTAGAGGGCATTTCTACCAGGATCGATGCACTGCAATTCACCATTGTCGATACGGGCATCGGCATGAACGAGGAGCAGTTGAAGCGGCTTTTCAAGCCATTTGAGCAGGGTGACTCCAGTGTTTCGAGACATTTCGGTGGTACGGGTCTTGGCCTGGCCATTAGTCGGCGACTGGCCACAATGCTGGGAGGGCGCATCGAGGTTGAATCGGCACCCGGCCAGGGAAGCACTTTTCAAGTAACAGTCGCCGTAGGTGAGGTGGCCGATGTCCCTTTGGTTCGCCCTAGCCCCTTCATCCCGCTTGCACAGAAATCCGCACCAGCGCTGCCCGTAAAACTCAGTTGCTATGTGTTGATCGTCGATGACCGCCGCGATATCCGCTTCTTGAGCAAACGCTTGCTGACCAAAGCAGGTGCGACCGTAGATGAGTGTGAAGATGGCCAACTGGCTGTCGATTTCGTGCGTGCGTGCAGCGTGCGAAAGATTTACCCCGACCTGATTCTCCTCGATATGCAGATGCCCAACTTGGATGGCTACGAAACTGCGCGGCAGCTTCGACAGCTCGGCTTCGCAGGACCTATCATCGCCCTGACAGCCGATGCAATGCAGGGCGATATGCATCGCTGCATCGAATGCGGCTGCAACGACTACTTGTCGAAACCCATCGATGCCGAGCGACTACTGCAGCTTGTCTCGCAGATGACCAATCCATAGCACGCACCGTTGCTACCGTAGAACGGGCACTCCTGCCCGTTTCCCAACGTAGAACGGGCACTCCTGCCCGTTTTCCAACCTAGCTCGCCGTTTCCCAACGTAGAACGGGCACTCCTGCCCGTTTTCTCATTTCAAAAAGCATCGGCCCCTGCCAGCTTCGCCTAGCATGAGCCAAAATTTTGCGAGCCAGTCAGGCGAGCTCGCTGGGGTCATGATCGCAACCTTGCGACGCCACTTAAATAGCGGCGTCTACTCAACCAAGACACGCCACCAAGACATGCTCACCAACGAGCACTAGACGACTGGCCGCTGAAGCTCGTCGCCATCGGCCTAGTCGTTTCGGTAGCGCTACTTGTGCATAGCTCACATCGCTAAACGGCACCTAAACGACCGGCCCGCGGCGGCCCATCAGCAGCCCAATCACAAACATAACTAGAAACACAAAAAACAGTATCTTGGCGATACCAGCGGAGGCTCCCATGATCCCCCCGAAACCCAGTACGCCAGCGATCAAAGCAATCACTAAGAATGTTAAAGCCCAGCCTAACATGGTAAATTCCTCTTCATTAAAAGTTTGGTTCAGTGCGTGAAGGAAACAGCCACAACCACGCAACGGAAGAGGACTATTGCGATTGTCGTGCCAACTTGTGCTGCGCTCTGTGAAAGCCGGCAAAAAGCGGCTAGCGCAATAGGCAATTGCTGCCTAAAACGCTCTCCATCTAATCGGGAAGTCCGATTGAGCGGGCACCTATCAGACTGGTTGCACAGCGCCCAACAGTTGGCCCCGCGGCTTAGCAGCGGCTTAGCAGCGGACGCACTATGACGGCCGCGGACAGTGAACTAAGCTGCCCTATTTCAGCTCAGGCAAGATCAGCAGATCACCGGCGAACTGATCCACGAACGTCGCGATGGACGTAGCCTGATCAGCAATCGCGCGATCGGCGGCCTGCTGAACGCCCACGTCGGCGCGGTTGGTGAATGCCCAGGGAAGCCGGACATGAACTTTCATCGCTACTGACAAGTCGATCTGCGTCTTTTCTCCGGCAGGTCGAGCCGTTAGCGTCGTTTCATAATCCTCCAAATTGCCGGCGGGCGCTGTGGAACGGGTTACGACATGAAATTCATCAGGCTGAATGTCCGCCTGCTGTCGCAGCACCAAGCTATCGGCTTGAAGTGCTGGATCGTCCAGACGCACTGAAATTTCCTTAGCCGAAGAGACATTTGCTTTAGACCTACCGCGTAGAGCGTTGCGCAGGGGACGGTCATCGCCCCGAGCGTCGATCTGCAGTCCTTCGACCTTTTCGTCGAGCAGCGTCATCCCCGACTGAGCAATGATTGCCGCCGTGGCATTCTTTCGAACCATAATTTGTCGGAATCGATCGAAACTGCAATCTATTTCAAAAGTTTTTGTTTGGCCACCACTCGCCAAGTAATCCACGGGTCTCAGCGCCCATGCGGCCCAGGCAATACCGGCGATCACCAATAGAATCAACAGGCCTATTGCGGCCAGTCGCTTGCGAGTCCAACGGAGATTATTCATAGGAGAGACTTTCGCTGGCTATTGCTTTGCCAGAGGCTTATTTCAAGAAACGATAAATTTTACTGTTGGAGTCCAGGCTTCAGCCGCCTTGAGCGCATCCGTTGGAGTCCAGGCTTCAGCCGCCCCGCGCTCCGTTCGAATTGCCCGCGGGGGACATGGCTCAACAGTCCTACGGAATAGAATTTGCTCCAGCATTAAATGCAAACTTTGCACACTAGGCATCATTGACCGGACAAAGAGGAACAAGCTCATGAAGACCAAGCGCATCTCAGACAAAATGGAACAGACGCTGAATGACCAGATGA
>CAKQNH010000536.1 GCA_934255105.1 uncultured Pirellulaceae bacterium | reverse complement strand
CGACTGCTCCCCCCTATAAAGTTGTTTCAAAGCAGGGTCAACCATCTTTCAGAGTTGACCGGACGGGGAAAACACCTTACGCTAGCGTGCTGTAAGCTAGCTGTTCTGCGCTAGTTACGTGGAAGCACATGGACTGGACGTCGCCTGCTCCAATCGCTCAAGCAAGGATTCAGCAAGGCCTGCTGTTATGGCGTTTGGGGCGTAAACGGTTATGCATTTCCCACTGGCGAAGAGTCGGTCGACTTGCGGCCCGCTGTCGTCGGTCTGGAATTTGCTTGGCTTGAACGCTCGTATGGCCAACGGCCTGTCAGTTTGACATTCACGGTTGAAAATTTATTGGCTCAGGGCCGTACGGTCCGGCCACCCCTCCGATATTGAAGCAGTAGTGCGGTCATGGAATTATTGGAACGCGTTTGGGAAGGCACAGGCCTGGTAGTCTCCAGTGTGCTGCAAGGGGTCGAGCGCGGAGTGACTGGCCTGTTTGGCTCGTCCAATGCGCGACAGGTGAAACGATTCGAATCGATCGTGGCCCGAATTAACGCATTGGAAGAGAGTTTCTCTCAACTTTCCGAAGAACAACTGCGCGGCAAAACCGAAGAGTTCAAGCAGCGGTTGCGCGACGGGCAGACTCTAGATGACATTTTGGTAGAGGCCTTCGCGGTTTGTCGCGAAGGTGGCAAGCGTTTTCTGCAAATGCGTCACTATGACGTGCAGATGATTGGCGGAATTGTGCTGCACAACGGCATGATTGCTGAAATGGTCACAGGCGAAGGCAAGACGCTAGTAGCTACGCTGCCGACCTATCTCAACGCGCTGGCCGGGCGGGGCTGCCATGTGGTCACGGTCAACGACTACCTCGCGCGTCGCGATATGGAATGGATGGCACCACTGTACATGGGGCTAGGCCTGAGCGTAGCTAGCATTCAAGGGGGACTGGATAACGACGAGCGTCAGTCGGCCTACGCAAAGGACATTACCTACGCCACCAATAACGAACTGGGTTTCGACTATCTGCGCGACAACATGCGTCTGGCAGCGCGCAACGACGATCGGTTCCCCAAACATCTGCAGCAGGTTCAAGGACCGCTGGCATTTGCGATCGTCGACGAAGTGGACAATATCCTGATCGACGAGGCCCGAACGCCGCTCATTATCTCTGGACCAGCACACCGTGACATCGGCAAATACGCCGACGCCGACAGCGTTGCAAGGCAGCTTAAACGAGATACGCATTTTACCGTCAACGAGAAGGATCACACCGTCAACTTGACCGATGATGGGGTCCGGGCGGCGGAGAAATTGGCAGGCGTCGAAAGCTTTTACACTGCGGGGAATATGGAATGGCCGCATATGCTCGACAACGCCCTCAAGGCGCACTTCCTTTACAAATGCGATGTGAACTACGTCGTTAAGGACAATGGCATCGTCATTGTCGACGACTTTACGGGGCGCTTGATGGAGGGACGCCAATGGTCCGACGGACTGCATCAAGCCGTCGAGGCCAAAGAGGGAGTCAAGATCAAGGAGGAGACGCAGACTCTAGCTACAATCACGCTGCAGAACTTCTTTAAGCTGTACGACAAACTGGCCGGTATGACTGGGACGGCCATGACCGAAGCCAGCGAGTTCCTGAAGATCTACCACCTGGACGTGATTGCTATTCCTACCAACCGCGAGATGAAGCGCATCGAATATGCCGATACGATTTATTTGACCGAGAAGGAAAAATTCGCGGCTGTGGCCGAAGACGTGGAGCGCACATGTCAGAGCGACGTGCTGGAACTGCGCGACGGCAGCGAGTTAGTGGGTGAAGTTATCAAGGAAGACGATCAGAAAGTAACGCTCAAGATTCGCCAGTCGCGTGAAGAGAAGGTGGTCCCACGTAGCGAGATCAAAGAGTTCAACCGCCGCGGACGTCCCGTTTTGATCGGGACCGTTTCGATTGAGAAGAGCGAGCAACTTTCGCACGAGCTCGAATTGCGCGGTATTGAGCATCAAGTGCTCAACGCTAAGCACCACGGCCGAGAAGCCCAGATTATCGCCCAGGCGGGGCGAAAAGGGGCGGTTACGATCGCTACCAACATGGCGGGTCGCGGTACGGATATTATCCTCGGCGGAAACCCCGAGACGCTGGCTTGGGCCAAACTGCAAGACAAGTATGCCACGCGCTTAGACGTGCCGCGCGAAGAGTGGGATGCGTTGATCGATGAGATAGAAGAGCGCGAGCAGATGAAGGCCGCAGGTGTCGGCATCCGCGAAATTGGTGGCTTGTACGTGATTGGTACCGAACGCCACGAATCGCGTCGTATCGACCTGCAGTTGCGCGGCCGTTGCGGTCGCCAGGGCGACCCTGGCAGCAGCCGCTTCTACCTGTCGTTGGAAGACGATCTAATGCGCATCTTCGCCGGCGACTGGGTCCGCGGCATGATGGGCAAATTGGGGATGGGCGAAGGCGAAGCTATCGAGAACACCTTCGTCAGCCGCCGCATCACAGCCGCTCAAAAGAAGGTCGAGGAACGCAACTTCGAGATTCGCAAAAATCTGCTCGAATACGACGAGGTGATGGACCAGCAACGCAAGCGAGTCTACGGCTACCGTCAAGAAATTTTGGATGGCGTTGGCTGTCGGCATCTAGTGCTGCAGCAGATTTCCCAGCAAATTGAGCACTACGTCAACATGTATACCGACCCCATGTTCGGTGCCGAGGCGTATACCAAGTGGGTCAGCAAGAAGCTCTCCTGTGAACTGGAGCCTCGCGATTTCCGCAATTTGGATCCTGGAACGGCATCGGCCTATGCGATCGACGCTGCCGAACGATCGGCTGAAACGCAGATTTTGGACGCGATCGAGGAGAACCTCCCCAAGGAGGAAGATCAGGCGGATTGGAACTGGGGCGCGCTAGCCAAATGGGTCAACACGCGCTATGGTACGAACTACAGCATTACTGATTTAAAGAAGATCCCCCGCGATCAGATCGACGAAAAATTGATTGAGCGCGTCTTCGAACGCTTGGCCGCCACTGACTTGAGCGAGGGTGCGCCGATGCTCGACGGCGACTACGGCCTGAGAATGATGGTCGGCTGGATGAAGAATAAGTTTGACATTCAGTTAGACGCAGAAGATTTGCGGGCACGCGAAGCGGACGATATTCGTAGCGAACTGCTAAAGACCGCCGAGCAGGCCTACCGCCGCAAAGAATCCGAATACCCCGTGCTGGCCGGCATTACGCGCTTCGGTCACGCCGCCGGTAACAACCAGTACCAACTGGACAAAGACTCGCTGGTGGCTTGGGCCAAATCACGCTTCAATGCCGACATCTCCGACGAAGAGATGACCACGGACATGTTAGGTGACGTTCGCAATAGGCTGGTCGAGCGTAGCGAAGCACACTACGTGGCGGGTGAGAAAATGGCTGCCGAGGCGCAGGCCAAAGTGAAGGAGCTTTTCGGGGACGCCGAACCCAATACGTCCGCCAAATATTTGGCGGGTAGCAACGGTGAACTGCAATCGCTCAGCCAGTGGTTGAACGAGAATCTACAGTATGAACTGCCTCCTGAGCGGTTGGGCGAATTGGACGAAAGTCAGGTTCAGCGCGAGGTAGAGCAGGCAGTCGCGGATCGCTTCCACCCGGAAATCCGCCGCATGGAGCGGCAAGTTCTATTGAGCATTGTGGATAGCGCTTGGAAGGATCACTTGCTGGCCATGGACCACTTGCGGAGCGCGATCAGTCTCAAGAGCTACGCCCAGATGGACCCCAAAGTCGAGTACAAACGCGAGGGGATGCGGATGTACGGCGATATGTGGTTCGCCATCGGCGAACGCATGACCGACTTGATCTTCCGCATGGAAGCCCTCGATGAAGGCTTCATCGCTAGCACGTGGACTGAGACCAACGCACATCATGCTCCTCCGCCCGCGTTGGTAGGCGATAGCCAGCAAGTGGCCGATCTCCAAGCCGCCGAGCACGCCGGTGAAGCACCCGCCAAACCTGAACCGATTCGCAATACGGGCCAACGGGTTGGTAGAAACGATCCCTGTCCATGTGGTAGCGGCAAAAAGTACAAGGCTTGCCACGGGCGCAACTAAGCATGGCACAGCTTGCGATCGGCTGGGCCCGCAACGCTCTCTACCTGAGCGTCCTAGGTGTCGCTTTGCCATGGCTCTGCTGGCGGCGATTTAAGACAAAGCGCTACCAAGCTGGCCTGAAGGAAAAGCTGCTGGGGCTGACACTGCCAAACGCTACGACGCCAGCTACACACAGCGTTTCGGATACAGACGATCGGCCAC
>CAKQNH010000535.1 GCA_934255105.1 uncultured Pirellulaceae bacterium | reverse complement strand
GAGGTAGGAGATCGATTTGTTTCGACGTATTTATATGTCTGCTCAGCAGCGAACGCGCGCAGGATAACGAGGCGGGCTTGGGCTATTTGCTAACGCTGTCTTCTGGTGGATTGAGCGATTGACAGGCAAGTCATTCCAGACGCAGCGTACAAGTAGATGCTCACTTAAGCGCTCATCGTTAAGGGTTCATTATAACGGATTTTGGATAGCGTTGACAGTGCCGCCGACTACTTTGGCAATGTTCTCTGATAATGGGTATCCCGCGCTTGACTTTCGATTCGCAGTTGTTCTCGTTTGCGTTGGTCGAACCTAGCATGCGCACCCGCTGGAGTCCAGGCTTTAGCCGCTTCACGCGCACCCGCTGGAGTCCAGGCTTTAGCCGCTTCACGCGCACCCGCTGGAGTCCAGGCTTTAGTCGCTTCATGCGCACCCGCTGGAGTCCAGGCTTTAGCCGCTTCACGCCTCTTGAATCGCCTAACGGCTACACTCCAACAAACGCGACGATCGACTCGGCCAAAAGTGGCCAAGCTACGGCGGCGGTGTTCCACGTCCCTCGGCGATATACTGCTTGCGCCCCGCCGCATGATCGTTGTCCGCCGTGTTGGCAGGCGCTGCGTCGAGCCAGCTCTGCCAATCATCGTCCTGCGGTGGATCCGTTTCCATGCGTTTGACCAATCGAACCATCGCTGCGCGGCACCACCCACAACCTGTTCCGGCGCTTTGGCATTCGGATAATTGGCTGGGCACCTTCACCCGATGAATGCGGATGTAGTTGAGCACCTTTCGCCAACTGACGTGAAAACAAAGGCACAGATCATCGTCGACTTTCATGGCTTACCTCGGCTACGGCAGTCCAGAGTCTGGCGACTTCGGCTACGGCAGTAATTCTAATTTTACTCATGATGTTTATTTTTCGGCGAGCGCCAGTACGGTTTTGAATTGTTGCGGGCTGACCGATTGCACGCTCAGACGCGAACCGCGTCTGAGCAGTTCCATGCCGGACAGTTGAGGGACTTGTCTGAGTTCGGGTAGTGGCAGCGGGCGAGGTAATTTTTCCACTAGCTTCAGGTCCACCATGTACCAAGTGGGGCTATCCGGCTGGCTCTTGGGATCGTAGTGATCTTGCGCGGGGTCAAAGGCAGTCGTATCGGGATAACCCTCGCGAACTACCTCCGCCACGCCCACGATGCTGGGTGGCTTGGCATTGCTGTGGTAAAACAGCACGCGGTCGCCTACTTTCATCTGGTCGCGGAGCATGTTGCGGGCTTGGTAGTTTCGCACGCCATCCCAACAGGTCCGTTTCCCCTTGGCAGCCGCTAGATCGTCGATACTAAAGCAGTTGGGTTCGCTTTTGACCAGCCAAAACCGAGCCCCTGCTGTAGTTTGCTGTTTTTTCGTCTCACTTTGCATGGGATTCACCTCATTGCCTCGGTACAATTAACTATACAAAACGAGGGACTTGCGGTCCGACAACTTTTTTTGGTTTCTGTCCTCGCCCAGCCGATAAGGGCTGGCTAAGGGACTATTTTCGACGATAATTGCCGAACCGTCGACCCTCTGTCAATCGTTGAGTCCCCTGCGACTAGCGAGTGCTCGACTGGCGAGTGTCTGTTGAGCGCCTCTCCAGAAATGAGTGCCCAATGAATCCCACCCTACCTTCCTCACCGCGAAATACCCTATGCAGAACTACGCCCGTCTAAGCATATTTGGAATCTTGGCGCTCATCGCCTTGCGCGTTGGCATCGGCTGGCACTTCTATATGGAGGGCGTCAGCAAATTTCGAGGCCACGACTTTTCCTCGGTTGGCTTTCTCAATGCGGCCCAAGGCCCTTTAGCGCCTGAGTTTCGCAAGTTGATCTGGGACCACAACGGTGAACTGCGGCTGAACCAAAAAAACATCACGGAATTGTTCGCCGCCGCCGCCGATCGCTCGGCCGTCCATTTTGGATTGACCGACGAGCAGAAAAAAGCGCTCGGGCGCGTCAAATCGCAGACGTTGGCTAAATTGGCCGACGTGTATGCTGAATCGAAGGATGCCATCGACAAATATGATCAAAGCAAACAGCGCTTGGCATCCATGGATAACTCTAGGATGTGGAATGAAGTTTCCAGTCTGCGTAGCCAAAAGGATCAGATCGCAGTGGACCGCATGGCGGAGGTACACGATGCGCTGGCCTCGATCGATGCTATTTGGAATCAATACGAAGATCGCTTGAATTCGGTGGCCAATGCAACCCAGCGGCAAAGTGCGGGACGATTCACCGTTGACCGACCAGGCGAAGGGTTATTATCGACGCGGATGGTCGACCAGATCATTCCGATCTTTGATATGTCGGTAGGGGTATTGTTGATGATCGGTCTCTTAACGCCTTTGGCCGCGTGGGCAGGTGCCCTGTTTTTGATCAGTGTCATCCTGTCGCAAATGCCTGGCTTTCCCGGCACGCAACCCACATATTTCCAAGCGGTTGAGTGTTTAGCCATGATCGCACTGGCCTGCACCGACGCCGGACGCTACGCGGGACTCGACTTTTTCCGATGGACTTGGTGGCAAAACAGGCGGGCCGCGCGACTGCAGCAAGCTCGCGCGACTGCCTAATGCTTTTGTCACACGTAAAATGTGGGTAAGCTTCCGGCCTGCCGTCGCGGAGACGCTCGTGAATCGCAAGTTGGAAACCAACGCTACTTTTTCAGCGACCCTAAGACTCAACCCCAAAACTCAACTTTGAAAAAGCACTAGTTCGCCACACAGTAGACTAGCATTCGATCCACACACACATCACACACAACCACTGCGCCCGAAATAATCTCAGGCGAAACAACCTCAGGATAAATATCCCATGCAAGCTCTCACACCAGAACAAAAACAGACTGGACAAGACAATTACCACGAAGCGGTTGGCGTCACGCGCCGCGATTTTATCAAAGGAGTGGCTGCCGCCGGTGCCGTGTCGGGCGCAGGTTTGGGAGCCATGTACTTTGGCTACGGCTCGGTGAAAGATCCCGTCCGCGTGGGAATCATCGGCGTGGGGGACGAAGGTAACGTATTGATCGGTGGCTGTACGCCCGAGTATGTAAATGTGGTGGCCGTGGCTGACATCCGCCCCAGCAGTATTCATCGCGCCTTTTATGGTGACTGGGCCAGCGACGCGGCCTTGGCCGTGCGTCCTGGTCTGATAAAGCAATACGGCTATAGCTCCGAGGCCGAAGCCAAGAAGAACGTGACCGTCTATACGCCTGAGAATGGCGGCATGGAGGCGCTCCTAAATGATCCGAATATCGAAGCCGTGATTATCGCTCTGCCTCTGTTTCTCCACGCACCGGTGGCTATCCAGGCACTGAAGCGTGGAAAGCACGTGCTGACCGAAAAGCTGATGGCGCACAATGTAGCGCAGTGCAAGGTCATGGCCCGCGTAGCCAAAGAAACAGGGCTTCACTTGGCCACGGGCCACCAGCGACACTACAGCGTGCTATACGATAATGCCGTCCACCTGTTGCGCTTCGGCTTGCTGGGACAACTGCACAGCATTCGCGCTCAGTGGCACCGCGGCAACCTTCCCGGCGGCGACAGTTGGCAACAGCCCCTGCCCGGCGGCGAAGGCTCGGTCAATAAAATCGTTGATCAACTCAACAGCTTCCGCCGCCAACTGGATGCGGCTACCGACCCGCTGTCGATCGAGCAGTTGACACACAAGGTAGCTCAGTGGGAAAGCTGGGATGCAGACAAGGTTGTCGAGGCTGGCAAGCATGGCTATCAAGAACATAAATTGCCCAGCGGCTACCACTGTTCTGAGCTTGAGGAGCTCTGCCGCTGGCGATTGTGGGAGCGGACCGGCGGAGGCCTGATGGCCGAACTGGGCAGCCACCAACTGGATGCTGCCACGATTTTCTGCTCCGCTCTGCGTCAGGATGGTAAGAAGGCCCACCCGCTGAACGTGCACGCCATGGGCGGCCGGACGATCTTCCCGCAAGACCGCGAAGCAGAAGATCACGTGTACTGCATGTTCGAGTTTCCTGGTCCCGAGTACGACAAAGATTTCGACGTAGGCTACTACAACAAAGCCACGGACTACCCGCCTAAGGGCAAAGGTGTAACGGGCTACGATCAAGATCCCAACAAGAAGATTGGTGTGACCTACTCTACCATCAATGGCAATGGATTCGGTGGCTACGGCGAAGTGGTCATGGGGACCAAGGGGACCATCGTGCTCGACCGCGAGAAGGAACTCATGCTCTACAAAGACTCGGATACCTCGTCGAAGGTCAGCGTCAAAGAGGACAAGGGTGGCTTTACTC
>CAKQNH010000534.1 GCA_934255105.1 uncultured Pirellulaceae bacterium | reverse complement strand
GCCTACGGGGGCGCGATGGGTTTTAAGACCTTTGTGCGCGAGGCGCACAAGGCAGGTTTTGCCGTTATCTTAGATGTCGTTTACAACCACTTTGGCCCCAGCGATTTAGACTTGTGGCAGTTCGATGGCTGGAGTGAAAACGGCAAGGGTGGGATCTATTTCTACAACGACTTTCGCAGCAGCACCCCTTGGGGAGACACGCGACCAGACTACGGACGTGGCGAAGTCCGCGCCTATATCCGCGACAATGCAATGATGTGGCTGGAGGATTATCGCGTGGATGGCTTGCGCTTCGATATGACACTATTCATTCGTAGCGTAGATGCGAGCGGCAAACAAGAGATCCCTGAAGGTTGGGGCTTAACCCAGTGGGTCAATCGCGAGATTCACGCCTTCAAACCTTCCGCTATTACCATCGCCGAAGACCTGCAGAACAATTCGTATCTGACCAAATCAGATATCGAGGGAGGAGCCGGCTTCTCAGCCCAGTGGGACGCTAAGTTTGTTCACCCTATTCGCGACGTGATCACTCAATCCGACGATGCCGGCCGCGACATGCTGAAAGTCCGCGATGCACTGAAACACAACTACAACAATGACATATTTCAACGAGTGGTCTACACCGAGTCGCATGACGAAGTCGCCAACGGAAAATCGCGGATTCCCAGCGAAGTCGACGAAGCTGACCCAGAGAGCTGGTTTGCTCAGAAACGTGCCGCGCTGGGAATAGCGCTGACTCTTACCGCGCCGGGTATTCCCATGTTGCTCCAAGGCCAAGAGATGCTGCAGGATGGTTGGTTTCAAGACAGCGAGCCCATGCCTTGGGAAAATGCCGACGAACATGCGGGTATCGGTCGATTGACAGCCAGGTTAATTAAGCTGCGGCGCAACATCGAGGGCATTACCAAAGGTTTGACTGGACAACAGATCGACGTGTTCCATGTCAACAACAAAGACAAAGTTGTCGCTTATCGCCGCGGGTATGCTGGCGGTGCAGGGGACGACGTGATTGTTATCGTCAACTTCGCCAATCAGAAACACGACATTTATGAGTTCGGGTTGCCTGCCGCGGGGTTATGGAAGCGGCGTTTCAGTAGCGACCGCAAGAAATACAGCGATGATTTCGGCGGCCAGGCCAGTGGCGACATCCAAGCCGAAGCGCGGGCCTACGACGGCCTGCCGCACTGTGGTCGCATCCTCCTGCCCCCTTATACGGCGCTGATCTACTCACAGGATCCTCAATAGCATAGTCTCATAGTTGTAAATGCCGCCCAGACCAGATAGCATACTCTCCTGCCGTTCTGGCAATCCTAACGCACTGTAGTGCACCCTAGAGACCATCCTGGAGAGTAAGCATGAGACACCTGCGCCGGTCGGCCATACATCTGATACTTTTAAGTCTGCTTAGCATCCAGCCTGCGGCGACCTCCGCTCAGGCTCAAGAAAATGCCCAGCAATCGTCGTCTCGCGAGGCAGCAGTCAGTCCCGTCGATGGTCCTATTCGCCTATTCAACGGTCAAAACCTGGATGGTTTTTACACGTGGATTCGCGGGTCGGAGTATGATGACCCCAAGAAAGTTTTCACAGTCCAGGACGGCATGCTCCACATCTCAGGGGACGGCTATGGCGGGCTGATCACCAAAAAAGCTTACCGCGACTACCACTTAGTCATTGAATTCAAGTGGGGCGAAAAGACATGGGGCGATCGCGAGGATAGAGCCAGGGATTCGGGCGTCCTCGTCCACTGCTGGGGCGCGGACGGTGGCTACAGCAATACCTGGATGGCCTCCATCGAAGCGCAGATCATCGAGGGTGGGGTCGGTGACATTTTGGTGCTCAGCGGTAAGGACCCCAAGTCGGGTGAAGTGCTCACCACATCGCTGACGGCAGAAATCACCAAAGATCGCGATGGCGAAAAGGTCTGGAAAAAGGGAGGAGAGCGCATCACACTCAACAGTGGCCGCATCAATTGGTTTGGTCGCGACGTGGACTGGGCAGACAAGGTTGGCTTCCGTGGCAAGGACGACGTCGAAAGCCCGCTGGGCCAGTGGACGCGAATGGAAATCATCGCTGACGGCGGCCACTTGGTCTATAAAGTAAATGGTGTGGTCGTCAACGAAGGCTTCGATTCAAAACCTGATTTCGGAAAAATCATGGTCCAAACCGAACAAGCGGAAATGTTTGTCCGACGTCTTGAACTGTGGCCGCTCGGCAAAGCCCCGACCGACGAGCTCAAGCAGTAACCGGCAGCTTCGCACATTTCGTAGAGCGGGCACTCCTGCCCGTTTTGAGTAGAACGCGTACTCCTGCCCGCTTTGAGTAGAACGCGCACTCCTGCCCGCTTTGAGTAGAACGGGCACTCCTGCCCGTTTTGACCTGCCCGTTTTGAGTAGAACGCGCACTCCTTCCTTTTTATACCCCACAACCTTTTACGAGCCTTTTCCCTATCGATTTTCTTGCACTAGCTCTGCTCGCACTGGATCCTCTCCCTCCGGGAGAGGTCGAGCCTTAGCGAGGGAGAGGGGCAAGCGCAATCTACATCTGTGCAATTCGTCTCCGCCCTCCCCCTCGCCTAGGCTCGACCCCTCGCGCGCGCGGGCAGGGGTGCGATTCACGTGGCAGGGGATAAACTCCTTCACCAGCGAGACAAGCACGCTGGGTCGCAATGAAAAAACAATCGTGCCCGTGCAAACTTCCCTCCACCTGTAATGGCTTCACCATGACTCTCTTTCATCTCATACAACCGCTCGCACTGATCCTGACGCTGGGAATTGTGTCTCCACTCGCCTGGCTGCATAGCGCAGACGATCTGACAAACGCAAATGATCGAACCTACGACGTGGTAGTCTACGGAGGCACGTCTGCCGGTATTGCGGCAGCCATTCAGGTCAAGCGCATGGGCGGTTCGGTCGTAGTCATCGAACCCACCCGCAGAATTGGCGGCCTTACGACAGGCGGCCTAGGCCAGACGGACATTGGGAACAAAGCGGCCATCGGTGGCATCGGTCGCGAGTTCTACCAACGCGTGCGGAAATATTACGAACAGCCGCAGAATTGGAAGTGGCAATCGCGCGACGAGTACATCGACAGTGGCCAGTCGCGGACGAGTGCTAACGAAGACACAATGTGGACCTTTGAACCGTCTGCCGCCCTGGCGATCATGAACGAACTGGTCCTCGAGCATGACATCCCCGTAGTGTTTGAGCAACGACTCGATCGAACGCTGACGTCTCAAAACAGCCATCGAGTTCGCGGCGTCATAAGTGACGGTAAGCGGATCGTCGCGATTACGACGGAGGGCGGCCAGAGTTACCGGGGTCGTGTCTACCTGGATGCGACCTACGAAGGTGATTTACTCGCAGGCGCCGGCATCTCGTACACCGTCGGCCGCGAGAGCAATGACACCTATGACGAAACTCTCAACGGCGTGCAGACTCAACACGCCATCTATCACCAATTCGTCGATGGTGTGGACCCCTACATCGTTTCCGGCGATGCATCCAGCGGATTGCTACCAGGCATTGATGCCGCTGGACCGGGCGCCGAAGGGAGTGGCGATCGGCGCGTGCAAGCCTACTGCTTCCGCATGTGCCTAACCGATCAACCCGACAATCGCATACCGTTCGCCAAGCCTGAGACTTACGATCCGCTCGTGTTTGAGCCACTGCTGCGCAATTTTGAAGCGGGCGAAAAAGGTCTGCCCTGGATCAATTCCGGCATGCCCAATCGCAAGACAGACACCAACAATCGACTTGCGTTTTCTACCGACTTCATCGGCCAGAACTACGACTATCCCGAAGCCAGCTACGCTGAACGCGCAGAGATCGCCCAGCAGCACCGCCAGTATCAGCAAGGACTGATGTGGACGCTGGCAAACGATCCGCGCGTCCCGGACCACGTCCGCCAGGAGGTCGCCCGCTGGGGAACCTGCCGCGATGAATTTGAGCGTGCCGACGGATGGCAAGAACAGCTTTACGTTCGCGAAGCGCGACGCATGGTCGGCGCGACTGTCATGACCCAGCATCACTGTCAGGGACGCGAGGTTGCAGCCGATGCGATCGGTTTGGCCGCCTACACCATGGATTCACATAACGTCCAGCGATACGTCGATGCCAAAGGTCAGTTGAAGAATGAAGGCGACGTTCAAGTAGGTGGGTTTTCGCCATATCCAATTTCCTATGCGTCGCTCACTCCTCAAGCCGCGCAGTGCGATAATTTGTTAGCCCCAGTTTGCCTCAGCGCGTCTCACATCGCCTTTGGCTCCATTCGCATGGAACCCGTCTTCATGGTACTCG
>CAKQNH010000533.1 GCA_934255105.1 uncultured Pirellulaceae bacterium | reverse complement strand
GGCTATGCAGTTCGTCCCCTTTGCAAGCCGCCATGATGTAGCTCAGGAAAGTAGGCGTGGTAAACAACATTGTCGGCTTATAAGCGGCGATGGTGCGGACCAGTCCCGGTGCGTCGGTGGGATCCGCGTATCGCACGCTGGGGATGCCCGACAGATGCGGCAGTAGTAGATTACCCGTCATGCCGAAGCTATGGAAAGGAGGTAGAAAGCCGAGCAGTCGATCCTGGCTGTCGCTCTCCAACACTTCCAAGCCCGCGTCGGTGTTGACCAGCAGATTGCGATGGCTCAGCGGCACCGTCTTGGGCTTGCTCTCCGATCCCGACGTGAATAAAAACACCGCCGTGTCGTCGGGCTCAGCCGGCGGTAGCTCGCTCAGAAAACTGCTGGGTCGAAGATACGTCCTGAGCAGCGTCTGCAGGGCTTCGGGTTTTTTGATCGATGCCTTGATATCCTCTAGGAATACATACTCTGCGCCGTCGACTTCGATCCCCAAGCGATCGACCAATTTCTTCGAAGTCAAAATGCGCCGCACGCCGGTGACGCGTACACCGTGCGCCAAATTGGCGGGGCCCGTCGTCCAGTTCATCATGACCGGCACCTTGCCCGCCATGTGCAGCGCGAAAAACACCACGTCGGCCGCCACCGATGCGGGGAGCATGACGCCGACGTGCGGCTCGTCGAACTTATCGATGCGGCGCGACATCAACTTGGCACCGACCAGCAGTCGTCGATAGCTGAGCACGCCCGAGAGCGCGTCCGCTACCGCCACGTCGTCCAACTGCGCGAGTGCTCGTCGCACAAACGCGACGCCGATAGTCTCCCCCAAGATGCCAGGTTTGTCTTGGTTAGTTTTTTGCTTTTGCCACGCCTTGGGTGCCACCTCCTGCTCCGCGCCAGCTTGGCTGAGCTGCCCATCGGCCAGGGCCCACAAGCCGCCCAGCGTCGCCGAGACCACGTTGGACCTGAAGCCAAACTGCTGCTCGATCTTCAGCGCCAAATCCATGCGGTCTAAACTGTCCAAGCCAATCTGTTCGAGCGTCGTCTGTGCGTGCAGTTGCTCAGCCGGAATCTCCCGCCCGAGGTGGGCTTGAATCAAGTCATTCACCAAGCCGATCGTCTTGGGTTTAATTTTCTCCAAATCGTAATCGACATCGGTGCGGACGTTTCCGTAGTTGCCGTGGCTGGGTCCGAACAGATGGTTATAGCGCACGAATAGCGGTTGCTGCTCACCGTCGGCGTTATACCAACTCTCCAGAAATGCATTGAACTTCTCGCGCGACTCCAGCGGCAGTTGCTCGCGGTCGATCACTTCGACATGGACGCTGACAGGTCGCCGAGGCAGAAAGAAAAACAGACTGGCCAAAGTCCACCCGAAGGACTTGCGCACGCAGGCGGACAAGCTAGGCGTGGTGCCGGTTTCGGCACAGCTATACATGCTGCCCCACAGGCCGCGCGTGCGCAGCAGCACGACATTAAGATTGGGTGTGCGGGAGATGATGTCGTGCACTGCGCGGGCTGCGCCCACCACCTCCCTGTTTCCGCGCTGAAGTCGCCCCGAGGGATAGACCAACAGGCAGTCGCCGGCGGCCAGCCGATCGACGACCGCATCGATCATCTCGCGCGTTTTGGCTTGTGCATCGCGGCTGTGGGCGGACAGATCGGGGACTTCAAAGGCGTCGACCATGGCCATCAGCGGGCGCATGGCGGCTAGGCGATAAGTGCCTGAGTAGACCATCGGCCGCAGTCGCTGATGCAACCGGATGTGGCTCGACACCAGCGGCGGGTCGATGTACGCAGGATGGTTTGGCAGCACTAGCGTCGGCCCCTGCAGCCCCTTGAGGGTCTCTCCGCCGGTGACTTTCACGCGGTATCGGAAACTGAGCAGGAAGCGACACACGGCCCAAAACAGGGAGTTGACCCAAGATTTCACGATAAGTCCTCAAAGCTTGTATAGTTACCCTGGACGCGGGCTGAACAGACTGCGGCCGACCCGTTAGAATCTTCAATAGCACCGGCCCAATAATAGTTGCCTCAAGTCCGCTACGGTGAGCCCACGTTGGCCCCCTTGGCCGAATTTCGCCGCCAAAGCGTGCCAACTCCAGTTAATTTAGCATAGTCAGGATTTTCATGTCGCGTCAGTTCATCGCAGATTTGCAAGCCAGAGATAACGTCGACGAGATATATCGCGTGGCAGACAAGCAGGTCCGCTCCAATCGGCAGGGGAATGATTACTTGCTATTGCAACTGATGGATCGCACCGGTCAAGTCAGCGGACTGAGGTGGAACGCCGGGCAGACGCTGTATGAGACATTTCAAAAAGGGGACTTCCTGCGGATCCTGGGTGCCACCCAATTGCACAACGGCGTGCTGCAGATCATGGTTCAGGACTTCGAATCGGTCCACCCCTCCAAAGTCAATGCGGATGATTTCTCTCGCTCCGATGTCGGCGAGATAGAACAACTGCTGGGCGAGCTGAAGGGCAAGCTGGGGAGCGTCAAACAGCCTCACCTGAAACGCTTGGTCGCCGCCTACATGTCCGACGAACAGTTGCTCAGCAGGCTGCGCCGGGCTCCGGCCGGAATTAAAACACATCACGCTTACGAGGGTGGTCTGCTGCGACACGTGATCGACCTGCTGCGCATCGCCGAAGCGGTCGCGCCGCACTACCCTCAGCTCGACGTGGAAATGCTGCTCGTGGGAGTCTTCTTGCACGATCTAGGGAAGCTCGACGAACTCACCTACGATGGCGACCTGGGCTACAGCGACTCTGGGCAGATGCTCGGGCATTTGGTGCAAGGAGCGATCGAGCTCGAGCGTCGCGCGCTCCAGGTCCAGCGCGAGTCGGGGCAACCCATTCCCGATGAAATCCTCTGGCGTCTACAGCACATGATCGTCAGCCATCATGGCCAGCTCGATCACGGCAGCCCCAAGGTGCCGATGACCATTGAAGCCATTGTGTTGCATTACATCGACGACATGGATGCCAAGGTCAACGCGGCTACGGAGCTGATCGAATCCGACCGCAACACCGACAGCCAGTGGACCGCCTACCATCCCGTCATGGGCCGCAAGCTCTACAAGCCGTCCGCCAAGAAGCTGTAGCCTTCACACACCTGCATTGTCGCACCGTACGCGCGCACCGTAGGCTCGTAACAAGCACCGCGCCGTTACGGCATGGGCAGCGCGACCGCCGTTGATTCGAACACATCCGCTAACACACGTATTTAGCGTTTTTCAATGCGCGTCGCGCTCGCTTCCATGATGTCGTGAAACTTCTTCCACGTAACCTTGTAGCCATAGTTGGTGTAGGGTGGAAACCAGACCAAAGAGCCATTGGAAATTTCCAACGTGCCAAATTTTTTGCCGTCGCGTTCCACCGAAAATTGTGCGTCAGCTCGCTTCACCTGGCGAGGAGGTGTCGAAATCATGACTTTGTGAGTTGCCATAGCTGAACTTCAATCTAAGAGGATTTCTTAAGCAGTGGCTACGTTGCCTTCTAGCCATTTGCTGCGGCCTGCCGTAACGGCGCGATGCTTATTACGAGCCTACAAAAATGCGCTTGCTACGAGCCTACAAGGAGATGCGGCAAGAATTGTTGTGAACCATCGCTCATTTGCCTTGAACAGCTTCCACGGCTTTCTGCAGTAGACCACCGACGGCCTGCAGCGCGCGTGCTTCGGCAGCCTGCTCCTCTTGGAGGGCAGCGGCTTGCTCGCGCGACAGCGTAGTGACCTCCACCTTGGTGACTTCACCGCGTTCCAGGTCGTATTGCACTCCACCTTGATGCCTGCCCATTGCAGCCGGAAATGCGAATTCATCGTGCTGCAAGATGGCTTCGTTGGCTCCAATGGCTCCGACTGGCAAGCCGCGCAATACCGCGACACCATCGATGACTGGCTGATCGCTAAACGGAAATTCGCGTTGGGAATTTAGCCAAGTAGGCTCTGGTTTTTCACCGGCTGGGAGCAGTTGAAGCTTGACCATGTCCAGCGAGTTGAACCCCGCACCAAGAAGCGTTGATCCTCCCAGGTAATACTTCTGATTGGGCCAAGCAGAGACTTTACCTGAGTCGAGCAGGCTGCCATCGGGACGGCGAATGGTGATCTCAACCGCCGCGGTGGGTTCCATTTCAATCGTCACGGATATAGTGCCATCAACGACATCGAAAAGTTGGCCCATCACAAATGGCCCTGCATCTGGCATGGTCGTCTTGCTTACAAAATCGTCGCAGACAGCGATAACCTGGATTTTTCCCGAGCGCGGGATTGAAGGAAGTGTGAACTTACCATCCTCGTCGATGGACACCCTCTCCATCCACACC
>CAKQNH010000532.1 GCA_934255105.1 uncultured Pirellulaceae bacterium | reverse complement strand
CAGGAGCATCGTCGGCAGAATGATGGGACATGGTTCCGCAGTCGCAAAGAAAGCGAGTCGCCAATAAATTCGCATCGCGTGAGCGGCTACCAATGATTCTATCTCGGAACCTGCAGGCAACCAAAATGGTCGCGTGACAAACTGCTGAGGATCCCAGCGGCCTGTTCTTGGTAACGCGGATCCAATTCGATAGCGGTGCTGGCGTGCGCGGCCGCGAGACCGGCCTTCTGGTGCTCGCGGTAACATTGGGCCAGTAGGAAATGGCATTCGGCCGATGGGTCCACTTCGACTAGCCGCCGATAGGTTTGTTCCTCGAGCGTGCGATTCTCTAGCCGCCGCGCGGCGAAGGCCACACCTTTTAGCGCACTGGCTAAACCGCGTCGCTGCGCGTCCCCGGCCGGTTGCCCGTCCCAGTAATCGACCGCGCGGCGGTATATTTCAAGACTATCCTGCGGCTGCTCCAGTCGCTGGTAGCACAATCCGCAGTAGTCGAGCGCGATGGGATGGAAATGCTCTCCTTCGGTCAACGGTCCGGCTAGGAGTAGGGCTTCCCGGTATCTGCCGAGCTGAACCAACACGGTGATCCGTCGACCCACTAGCGGCAGCGTGGCAGAGGTCGGCAACGGTTCTGCCGCTTCGGATCGCAGTTGGTCTACGGCTTGTCCCAACTCTCGCTGCAGCTTCTGAATCGGCGCATCATGGATAGTCCAGTGAGGTTTGAGCTGGCGCACCTTATCAGCCTGCCGCTTGGCCAACGCCAGTCGCTGTCCGTCCAGCGATTGCTGCAGCTCCGTGCGCAGGCTATTGGCCACTGCGTCGGCGTAGGCTGCGGGAACGACCAGCGCCAACGCGATCAACGCCACGCTCCAAACCCAAGTCGAGATTCCAAGCTCGGCCGCAGGCTGACGTCCGAACAGCATGGAACACAGCAGCAGCACAGCCGTAACTGCCGGGATCACGACCAGTCCACGCCACAACACCAGACTTAGCTCTCCGCTGGCATCCACCAACGACAGCGCCGCGGCGAATGCGAGCATCGTTCCGACCACCGCCATTAGTCCCACTGCGATTGCGGCGCTGCGCAGGCGAGTCCCTAAGGCCAATTTGTCGGCAATTAGCTTCGACAGCGGGATCGCACAGACCACTGCACAGAGCAATACATCGACGCGTCCGAACATGCCCACAGCATGTGGCGTAGGACTGGGCAGAAGTAGCCGCAACAGCCCAACGACTAACCCGACCAATAGCATGGCCATAATTACCGGCAGGCGAATGAATTTCATTTGGCCACCCCCAGAGATGTCATCGTGGCCGCAGGCTTGGGCTTGGGAGATTTCCAGATCATGCCGTCGAAGCAGTAGTGCCAAAAGGCAACCACCAAATTGATCAAGACCCACAGGTCGAACATACCGCGCGACAGCAGGTAATTCCCCGCACCAATGACGATTACAAAGATGGCCAGGAACAGCACCCAGATCCTCGCCAGGCGCGCAAACATGTTTGTCGCCGATTGTGGTTTAGCGGAGCGGGTCGCCCACGAGACGATCGACATGTACTCGAGCGAATGGAACACAGCGGAGGCCAGGGCGAGCTGAATCACCAATTGGCTCTTCTCAAAGTGAGCAGCCATCAGCATCGCAGAAAAAAGCGTCATGACGCTCGTCAGGTACGCCATGGCTGCCACCGCCGTGTCGGGGTCGCGCATCGTCCGTACCGCTTGACGCATGATAAAGAAAATGGGGATTGCCAACCAAAACCAGTCTAAGCCTGCGACCCACTGCGAGCCGGAGAAGGGACCCTCCGTCCAGCCCCAACCCGCTACGCGGGCAATGACATACAGCAGAAACACGCGAAAGACCACTTTCTCCATCCGCAGCCTGGCGGGGCTGGTAAGCGCTGGATCTGTAAGAGTGGGGCTCTTTCGCTGGTAGATCCGAAAAATGCCGTGGTGTTGCGATGAAAAGTGCCACGCGTTCCAGATGTAATCGATGACACCTAGACAGAGCAGGGAGCCGGTCCCGAATTTGAGGCATAGGCAGGCAACCAAGATGCCGATGGCGAGCATTGCAAACGTCAGGCCGCGACCGCCCGTTCGCTGGCGGTCGGTAGCGACCAACAGCAGCGTGATCCAGCGGTGCGGCGCCGTGATGAAATAGATCTGCCAGAACAGCAAGCTCTCATGCATGCTCACACCGCCGAAAAAATCGACGAACAGCAACAGCGGCCAGTACAGATTGGCGATAAAGAGTAGATCGATAGCTGGCGAAAATAGAAAGCCACGCCCCACGGGCTGTACCGACCGAGCTGCCGCCGACTGGCGATCAGAATTAGATGGCTGGGATAAATGGCGATGTCGGTCTGCGGTGACGGCACCCTGCGCACCATAGGCCACCGCACCGGCAGCAGGCTCTGCGCTAGGTGAGCGTGAAGCAATGGAAGCTGATGCCATTGCGGCTGAATATCGGGACGTTTTGCGCGCCATGGCTAGACCTCACAATTGGTCGGACGAATCGCCGGGCGCGTCGCGCCCCTGCACTCGGATCCAGTGATCGTGAAACGATATGCCCGCAGTCCATTCTACCGCGGGCATGTGGCATTCGATGCAATCCCCTGACGGCAATTTGGGACAATCCTGCGGCGTGCCGGGCTGATGGCACTGCTGACACTGCTCGCGGTACACCACCCGGTTATGTGAAACCGTATCGTGGGGATCGTGACAGGTGGAGCAAGTCAGGTGGCCGGGAGACTCGAGATAACAGCGACTGCGTTTAAGTCCGTAGGGTTGGAAGCGGACCAATTCATGCGCCGGTTCGTCGCCGCTCAGCTTCGTTTCATCGCGATGACATTGAGCACAGGCGTCCATATACGCAGCAGCCGTTTCGTACCGCAGTAGTGGTTTCGTCTCGCCGGCGAGTCCTTCGTAGGCTTGCTCCACGTGTTTTTTTCGCGGACCGTGGCAGCGTTCGCAGCCAACGTTGGCTACGTATAACGAATCCAGAATGGGCAATTGCGGCGGGGGATTGAGCGTCGTGTGGCAGGCCAAGCAGCCCCTGACCCCTGCGCTATCGAGCGGGCGTCCAAAGCACTCGATCGTGCCCTCGCGGAAGTCATGGAAGCGCTCATGGTCGGGCGTGGTCCCCAAGGCATCCTTATTAGCCAAATACGACCAGCGGAACTCGACACCGCTTTGCGTCTGTTCATCTACCGAGATGGCTGTCTGAGCATGGGTGCCTGAACCCAGTAGCCACATCACGGGGATGTTGGGCATGTCTGGCCGATCGACATCGCGCACAAAGAACCGGTCGCCGTCCAGTTCAAATTGGAAAGTCTGCTGCCGCAGCGGATCGGTATAGGTCTGCGAAGCCAGTCGCTGGGCCAAATCCGATTCGGCCATCTTGGTCAACGTTCGCGAGTGCCCCGAGCGGAGGTGTGCTTCGTACTCTCGCGTATGGCAATCGGCGCAGGCTGCATCGCCGGCGAAATTGACTTCCACCATTTTCTGCCAAGCCGCCAAAGCCCGTGCGGCGGAGACCGCGGGTGGCGGTGTCTGCCCTGTCGCGGCGCTACCAAAGCGGTCGTCGCTACCGTTGCCGCCTGCTCCTGGGCGGGCGGCTCCCTCTGCGCTGAATTGCGGAGCACCTGCCCAGCTCTGCTCGGGCTGCTGTTGGTATTGCATAGGCACGCTGGCGGCAAACCGCCACAGCCCAAAAGCGCAGACGGCGGTAATCAAGCCAGCCCCCGCCAGAAACGCAAGCAGCCGGTTGTTAAATGGCGATGTCAAGTTGGTGTCCTCAGGCAGCGACACAAGGTCCGCTGCCTCTATTCCAAGGGGGCGTCCTTGATCTTCCAAGTGTCCCCACTCTTTTGTAGCGTCCAGGTCGTTTCCACCTCAGGAATCTTCGCAGACTCATTGGCGCGATCTCCCGCCTCGCTCGCGTAGACACCACCGAAAATTTTTACAGGCACGCTAGCCGTATCGCCTTTGATGGTGGCTTTCTCCATGATTTCGTAGCCACGACTGGCGTAATCGCTCCGGTTCTTGGGCACCGCTCCCTCGACAAAGGCGCTGGAGAACATTTCGTCGCTCCCCGCCGCGTCACCCAGGCCCTCGATCTGAGCGTACAAATTCTGCTCATCTGTAGCTTGCACACCATCGCCGGAACCACCGCAGCCCAGCAATCCACAAATCCCCAACGCCAGCGCACCCCACGCACTCAAAGCCTTCATCAATATTCCCATCGCATCGCATAAATTTAAGAGACAAACACTTAGATTAAAATGTCAAACGCCGTTCAACTCTAGAAACAAGCGGAAGCACGCAA
>CAKQNH010000531.1 GCA_934255105.1 uncultured Pirellulaceae bacterium | reverse complement strand
GATGTAGATTGCGCTTGACCCTCTCCCTCGCTTAGGCTCGACCTCTCCCAGAGGGAGAGGATCCAGTGCAAGAGGGAGAGGATCCAGTGCAAGAGGGAGAGGATCCAGTGCAAGAGGGAGAAGATCCAGTGCAAGAGGGAGAAGATCCAGTGCGAGAGGGAGAGGATCCAGTGCAAGAGGGAGAGGATCCAGTGCAAGAGGGAGAGGATCCAGTGCGAGAGGGAGAGGATCCAGTGCAAGCAGAGCTAGTGCAAGAAAATCGATAGGGAAAGGGCTCGCGAAAAGTTGTGGAGTTTAAAACGGGTAGGAGTGCCCGTTCTACTCAGACACGGGCACTCCTGCCCGTGTCGCTTGCGCAAACTGCCGAGCAGCGGCAGCTTACAGCCAGATCATCGCATATACGATCGCTGCCGTTACTGCGGTATAACTCAAGCCGAAAAATAGAATGTACCCAATGGCCTTATGGGCTGCGGAGAACTTGCCCGGCAAGCTCTTGCCGAATTTGCGATTCGAAGCCACAACCTGGAACGTCCATAAAAGGTAGGTAAGTATCGCTCCGATAATGTGTGCGGCGAGGATAGCTCTGAAAACTGTCGTGCCTGCGTATGAGCTATTTTCGACTAAACTTCCCGAGCCGCCTGAAACCCTGATCAATCCTTCGAGCACCAAAACGCCGAGAACACATACGAGGAATACGATGTTCTGGATTTTTTTATGGGTCTTGAAATCGCCTCGCTTTGCCAGACGTATTGCATAATACACGGCAAAAGGCGCGATGACGTTCAAAACCAAAACCGCTGTCAAAATAATAATTGCTGTATTCATTTCCGGCCATACACCTCACTCAGCCCATAGCCTACCGCGCTGCCGGCCAGGCCCAGCAGCGCAGATGGGAATAGCCAAAAACTCTCCCCGGTGGTGGCTAGCGCAGGGTCGATTTCGGCGGGCAGCAGCCATGCGCCTCCCAGCGTGTGCGCGGCCCAGATTGTTCCGCCGCAGACGATTCCCAGCACACCGCTTCGGTCGCTGCTTGGCCGCCAGAAAAAAGCGGCCAGGAAGGGGACCAGCAAGGCGACTAAGCTGATTTCTAGCGCCTGCTCGAGCAGCGACAAGACGCTGTTTCCCGCAAACGCCAGGCTCAGACTGAGAAGCATCGATGCTACCACGCAGTAGCGATTGGTGGCCAGTGGCCGCAGCTTGAACCATTCCACATGCTCAAACACGTTTCGCGCCAAAAGCGAGGCAGGCGACAACAGCGCGCTGGTTGCGGTGGAGACGATGATCGACAGCAACGCCACCACAAAAATCATTCTCATCGGTCCGCCGAGCACCTTGGCTGCCAACAGAGTGAGAATGCCGCTACTCTCCGCCTCCGGTAGCACCAACCGCGAAGCCAATCCCAACGCGACGGGTAGTAATCCAAAGGCGAGGTAGACTCCGCCAGCCAGCACGCAGGCTCGCGCGGCCACAGTCGCGCTCCGTGCGGCGAAAACGCGTTGCATTAAATCTTGCCCCGGTATATTCCCCAGCACGCCCGTCACCAACGTCGAGGTCCATGCTAGCCAAGCCAGCCCGTAGCTTTCAGGCAACAGCGTCCGCAGGTCGGGCGGCGTTTTTTGCCAAGTGTCCGACAGCCCGCCCACTGCCGAACCGTCGCCCACGGATGCAAAGAAAGCGTGCCCCAAGATAACCAGCGCCAAGAGCAGAATGAATGCTTGCGCCGTGTCAGTTAGCGTCACCGACCACATGCCTCCACTAGCCGTAAGAAGCAGAACGAAACATGCGGCCCCACAGGTCGTCCACGCAACAGGCAATCCCAGTTCGACCGAGAGCAATCCGCCTAGGGCGACAAACTGCGCGGCCAGCCAGGGGAAGTAGCTAGCCGCTTGCACCACGCTGGAGAAGACTTCGGTGCGCGGCCCGTAGCGCCGCGCGAAGAAGTCTCCCATCGTCAGCAGTTGCATATTCCACATCGGCCGCGCAAAGAACAATCCAGCCACGATCAACGCTAGACCCGAAGCGAAAGGGTCAAGCAACGTACCACGCACACCTTCCTCGCGCGCCGCTTCGCTGGCCCCAATGATCGTACCCGCCCCGAACCACGTGGCCAGTAGCGTCCCCCAAGCCAACCACAACGGCAAGTTGCGACCCGCCACTAAGTAATCCTCTTGCGACTCGACACGGCGACTGGAATAGACTCCCAAGCCAGCCAAGAACAGGCCATAGATGGCGATCGCAATCACTGACAAAGGCTGACTCCTTCTAGGCTGATCCTCAACGAGTGTTACCTTAGAATATCACCCGCTTTGCATTGCCAGACAGAATTGCCCGCCGTTTGCTAGGGTCAGTGACGTGTTTGCGAATCATGGCGAGTTGCTGCGAGCCACTGCAAGCCTCTCCCGTGCCAACGTGATCGGCGCAATCGCTCCCAAAAAACAGTTTTTCATAATGTCGGTTAAGAAAGTCGCTGGCGTGTTCTTCATCGCGTCTCATCGCGTTGAGTCCAGACCCGGCCGATAGGTCGCCAAACATGTTGGGATAGTCACTCAGGTATTGATCTGTGATTCCGCCAGGGGTGACTTTGTTTTTCGGATACAAATCGCTTTGGTCCTGTCCGGCGCTGATGTTGGCCCACCACGTTTGTGCGTGGCCAATGAAATTGACGGTCGGGAACATGTCGAGAACTTTGTGGAATCGTTCAAATCCCAAATTGTACGTGCGGTACTGGAAGTGAAGCAGGACAGGCACCTTGTAGGCTCGCGCGACTTCGTAAACGCGGATCATGGACGGCGAGTCGATTTCCAGGTGGAACTTCAATTCGCCAATTCCAATCGCGCCTCGTTCCAGCCAACCTTCGATATTCTTGACTGCATCGTCGGTATCGGGAACCTCGTTGCAAAAGAAGGCATAGTCTTCAGGGTGCTCTTGAACAAACTTGGCTGCCGCGTCGGTCCCCAGGACGTCTGCTTGCAGTCCATTTCCTTTGCCATCCAGAGTGGATTCCCGGTTGAAGGGACTGCCTGCAGGAAGCAGGATCGTCTTGTCGACTCCCATCGCTTCCTGATGAAGCAGCAGCACATCGTTCGGGCGGACCCTGAAATTAACGTGTTGATGGATGTCAATGACTTCTTCCGCAGCTTCATGCGCTGCGTGCGTTTCCGCCGATGCGACTAAGCAACTCGCTGCGATGGCGGAGGTTGTGAGAAACTTGCGTCTTTTCATTAGTCCAATTCCCGTGCGATTCTAGGTGACCTGAGCATCTGACTGCGCTGAAATGCGCCGATGCCAAGCTAGCTGACCGACACTGATTCTATCATGCGAAAGCGAGAGTTACCTGGCAATGAGGGCGAGTCACACGTTTCTCCCGTACCACTTTTCGCGTGGCGTGATACACTCCCCTAATAGGTACAACAAGTTGAGGACGGCCTAGTGCTCCGTCCATCTTTAATATTGGGGTAGAGAGTAGAGCAGTTGTCCCAACTGCTTCGAAAAACGGTTGGGACAACCGTTCTACAATTAAGGCTGCAACCCCAAGATCTAGTCTGGACAGAGCACTAGCTTAAACCCGGAAAGCAAAATGGAACTACAAAACGAACGGTGTATACCCTCGACTACGACAGACCTTTTCTCCGCTGAGCGATCTGCCTATTGGCATCGGCAATATGCGCCGTGGAGTTGGCTGCTGTACGCGATTGGGGCCATCATCCTGACGTCGGTAGTTCTTGCCGGCGGTGCACCGGCTAGCTGGATCTTGCTCCCAACTGGCATCTTCGTCGGCCTGCTGGCTTCTAGCTTTCATCACTTGACGGTCGAAGACCGAGGTGAGAGGTTGTCGGTGAGGTTTGGACCGACCCCGTTGTTTAGCTTGTCCATCCCGTACAGCGACATCGTGCGAGTCGAAGCTGGTCGTACGACAATCTTAGATGGCTGGGGAATTCACTACAGTCTGCGGGGCGGTTGGGTATGGAATGTTTGGGGCCGCGAGTGCGTCGTGATCCATCGTCGTCAAAGCATATTGCGTGTAGGAACAGATGATGCTGAAAATCTTTTGAAATTTATCCGATCGCGAATTCGAGCGGGAGCGGATGCTGGCTGAAGAACCGGTCGAGTTGGTTTATTTTCCTACCTCCATCTTCCTACCAAAAAATGAGTCCGGCTAGGTCTCAGTTCGGACGCGAACCGATTGTTGAAAAGAAGATCGAGCGGGTATCAAACGGGCAAGAGTGCTATTGCTAGAGGGAAAACGGGCAAGAGTGCTATTGCCGCAGGGTAAACTGGCACTCCTGCCTTTTTTATACCCCACAAGTTATTCCTGGCCACGTGAATCGTACCCCTGCCCGCGCGC
>CAKQNH010000530.1 GCA_934255105.1 uncultured Pirellulaceae bacterium | reverse complement strand
GAGACCGGTTTTTTGCTGCCACCGAAAAGCGTACAACCTTTAGCCGAAGCCATTTTGACATTGGCCGGCGATGAGGCACTGCGAAACAGGCTAGGGCAGGGGGGAGCGCGGCGTTTCACCGACCAATTCCGCCATCGCTACATGACACGGCGGATTCGCGAACTATATCTGCAACAACTCGCCTCACGCTGCTCGCCCATTTGACTTAGACTATACGTTTTCCACGAATAACCTTTACTTGCGATAGAGCACCTGATGACGAAAATCCGCGACTTTCTCGGCCCGTATCGGCTCGCTCGTTTGATCCGCATGGGAAGCTCATGCCAAGTCTGGGAAGGAATTAACACAGAGACTGGCGAGCGGTACGCGCTTAAAGTTTTGCGCGAGGACTTTCGCAACAATAAGCAGGAGGTCGGATTTCTGCGCAGCGAGTTCCAGATTGCCAAAAGCCTGAACCATCCCAACGTCATTAAAATGTATGACTTGGATCTCAGCGGAAATGCACCATATCTGGTGCTCGAATTATTCAGCGAGTTGAATATGAAACAAGCTCTGCGACGCGGCCCCGAGTCGTTGGCTTATATGTTAGGTAAAGTCCTTGAAGAATCGATCGAAGGACTCTATCACATGCACAGCCATGGCTATGTGCATTGCGACGTTAAGCCTGATAATTTCCTGGTCAGCCGCGATGGCCATGTTAAATTAATTGACTTCACCATCTCGCATAAAGTTAAAACAGGGCTTGCGAAATTCTTTAGTGGCAAGGCTAAACAGATCCAGGGTACTCGAAGCTATATGTCTCCTGAACAGATCCGTGGCTTGCCATTAGATGCACGCACAGATATTTATTCATTTGGGTGTGTCATGTTTGAAATGGTAACTGGTAAATTGCCATACACGGGAGATAGCCCCAATGATTTGCTTAACAAACATATCTCAGCACCGTTGCCATCGCCATTAGTATACAACGACAATGTCACACCCGAGTTTGCGGCCGTCATGCGCTTAGCTATGGCCAAGCGTCCACAGGATCGTCCCGATACGATGTGGGAATTGTTGAAAATTGTACATGCTACCAAAATATTTAAGAAACAACCTCGCATTCCAGAGACCAGCATCTTCGACGATTTCCCGACGTCGGGAAGAATCATGAACCAGGAGCAAGCCGCACCTGAACCAGAATCTAAAGAACCTAAAGAACCTAAAGAATCTAAAGAATCTGAAGGAACTGAAGGAACTGAAAAACCTAAAGAATAGTTCGTTTTTTTAAAACGCAAGCTGGGAAGCTCACGCCACCAATTGTTTTATATAGAAGATATCCAACGGCTATGTCCAAAACACCCACCGGACCCGATTTCGAACAACCCATGCTGGAGCTCGAAGCCAAAATTCAGGAGTTGCTACAGCGCGGCCCTGGCGATGATGCGGTCGAGCAACAGATCATCGCTCTACGGCGACAATGGATCGAAGTTACTGCTGGCATCTACGGCAATTTGACTCCCTGGCAAACCGTACAAGTCTCCCGCCACAAGGATCGGCCCTACACTCGCGATTATCTAAATTTAGCCTTCGACGAATTCGTCGAACTGCACGGCGACAAACATTTCGGTGATGACCGCGCTATGCTCACCGGTTTTGCCAAAATCGACCAATTCAAAGTGATGGTTGTCGGACATCAGAAGGGACGCACTTATCGTGAACGCACCCATTGCAATTTTGGTTGCGCACACCCAGAGGGCTACCGCAAAGCCATGAGCAAGATGCGTCTGGCTGAAAAGTACCACATGCCGATCATCTGCTTCATCGATACGCCGGGTGCCTATCCAGGAGTCGGCGCGGAAGAACGTGGACAAGCGCATGTGATCGCCGAGAGCATGTTTGAGATGAGTCAAATGAAGACGCCGATTATATGCGTAGTTATTGGCGAAGGGGGATCAGGAGGTGCGCTGGGGATCGGCGTGGGAGATCGCGTGGCCGTGCTGCAATATGCCTACTACTCGGTGATCAGCCCCGAAGGCTGTGCGGGGATTTTATGGAAGAGCCATCAATATGCTCCCAAAGCCGCAGACGCACTGCGATTTACTTCGCGGCACTTGCGCGAGCTGGGAGTAGTCGACGACGTAATCGAGGAACCGCTGGGTGGCGCGCATCGCGATCATCACAAGATGGCTGCGCGCATGAAAAGTTTTCTCGTCCGCACGCTCGGCGAGCTTACGGCGCAGCCCACGGAGAGTCTGGTCGAGCAGCGTTACGAGAAGTTTCGGCGGATGGGAGTCTTCATCGATCCGTCGCAGCACGATCCGCTAGAAGCCACCGTGTCGTAGATAGCGTGGGGAGAGCGGCAGTCGTAGGCAAAGTCGCCAGGCTTTTGGGTCTGGTGAGCGTTCCAAAGTCTGGCGACTTCGGCTAGCTAGAGGCACGGATTCCAAGGCCGGAACGCCCACAGAGCAACGTCCGATAATGTTTCTTATGTTCGGTTTGGGGTGCGGTTTTCCCTGGGAAAACGCGGTTTCCTCGGATTGCGGACCCCAGCGAGCTCGCCTTGCAGGTGTGAGGTATAAACGGGCAGGAGTGCCCGTTCTACGGGGGTATAAACGGGCAGGAGTGCCCGTTCTACGCTCGCACTCGCCAGCACTTTAATATCTGGGCTGCGTATATCCGGGCTGCTGTGCCTGCTGTGGCTGGACTGGATTGGACGGTGGCAGAGTTCCGCCCGATTGCTCTTGAGGATATGGCTGACCCGAATTGTAATTCGGCGTTGGACTGTTAGTTTGCGACGTGCCGCTCGGCCGCAATCCCGAACTGTAGCTGGCCGGCGATGCTTGGCTGCCGACACTTTGATCACTGAATCCGGACTGGCCAAGCGGCGGATAGATCTGTGGAGGTGGGCTGGAGCTCTGTCCGCTGGTTGGCGGGAAAAGGCTGCTGGGATCGAAGTTCGACAATCCGCCGTTTGAATTCCAGTTTCCAGAATTTGCACCGCCGGCTTCGGTCGCGCCGTCCGTGCCGGACATGTGAGGCAACACATTGCGCATACCGTTTTGGATGCCATTTTGGATCGAGTTCTGAATGCCTTGCTGGATGTCGTTCTGAAAGCCGCCAGAAAAATTCTCCAGCGTGGGAATGCCTCCGGCCGGCCAGAACGCATCGGCCGACTCCACATTTCCGCCCACAGCGTCATCTAAAGCGCCGCCATTTTTGAGTTTGTCATCTAACCGCGCTAAGTATGGACCGACCACATCGTGGATCTCTTTGGGCAAAATGCCGACGCTGTTATCGAGCGCTTTCGCGATGTAATATCCCGAGCGCGAATGGCAGATGGCCGCTTGTTGTTTCGGTCCTAATAGACTGGTCGCAAACATGGTGATCAACAGGCAATAGACCATGCCTTTGGCCAATCCAAAAGCCGCGCCCAGATGACGATCGAACTCTTTGAGCCGCACTCGGTCGATGCTAGTGCTCAGCAGTCGAAAGCCAACCCAGATGACAAACGAAGTGCCCACATAAAGGATCAACATTGCCAAGAACTGATTCCATGGCGGTTTGGCTTGGATCATCTCAGCCACATCGTAGCGGAAACGATAGGCGACAATATAGCTGACAACGATCGACGCCAGCGAAGCGACTTGCCAGGCAAAGCCTTTGAGGGCACCAAAGATGGTGGCCATGCCCAGCACGATTAGCATGATTAAGTCGTAACCTTGCACCGGAAAACCTCGCTCAAGTAAATGGCGACGCACAAGCGGCCCTCGGGAGGCCAAGTGTGTCTGCGTCGCATGTGAAAATTGCGCCCTGGGGTGGACGGTCAGCCGCGCTGCAGCGCGTGCGCATATCTCTATTCCGCCGAACTCTAGCAAATGCACTGCGGCAGGCGAAGACCGTTTCTGTACGAATGCAATCACTATTGATAGCATTCGTTTTGATCTGTTGGCCAGTTGGCAAATGTTCTAGTGTGCGATTGACGCCGAACATCGAAACTCTTGGCGAGTTCCGCTACCGGAAGGCGTTGGCTACCGAAAGTCTTGGCAACTTCCGCTACCTTGGGTGAGCACGGCGAAGAGAAGCATGGCTGATTTCAAAACTCACATGACCGTTAGCACCGCCACGGGTGTGGTGCTGGGAGTGGCAGGTCTTCAGGCCGGCCTGCCCTATACAACTTGCATTCTGGCCGGCGGTCTGTGCAGCGTCAGTGGTATGCTGCCCGATCTGGATAGCGATTCCGGTCGTCCGCTGCGTGAAGCGACTACACTGGGCGCGGCCGTGATCCCGATGTTGATGGTTGAGCGGTTCCAGCGGATGGAGCTCAGCCACGAGTCGATGGTACTAGCGGCGGCGCTGGTCTACAT
>CAKQNH010000529.1 GCA_934255105.1 uncultured Pirellulaceae bacterium | reverse complement strand
ATCGACAACTGATAGGCAGGTGTGCCCGACAGGGAGATGAGGGTAGCGCCCGCACCTTCGTTTCGGCCGATGACGATCTGATCCGCATCCATGGCCCCTGGCTGGAACGCCCTCTAAGAAATTGCACAGACCGGCACGGCGAACTGCAAATCGATATCTCTCAGCGATTGCGCAAGGTCCAACATTTGGTGGAACGCAAGCAATCCTCCGCAAGAATGCAGCTCATGCAACAGGATTTGGCTCGCGAATCGCTATTTTCTCGACTCGCAGGCCATTTATAAGCTACAGTTCTCACGTAGAGTGGCCTTGCGTCACGTACCGATTGTGTCGGTTATGAGAACATCCATGATTTTAACGCAGAAGACTAAAATTCTAATCGGCTTAATCGCCTGTGTGTTTGCTCCTGCGCTGACAAAAGCCTCGGATGTTTCTGCTTTCATCGAACCCTATCGCGACATCGATGTGGCCACTTCCGAAATGGGAACCCTGGCCTACCTCAACGTCAAAGAGGGAGACCACGTCACCTGCGGGCAGGTGCTGGGTGGCTTGGATGACGAGGTGGTCCGCGCAAATTTGGACGTTGCCCAAAAAGCCAAAGATGCGCGCGGACGCTTAGTTTCTGCCGAAGAAGAGCTCGCGTTTCAAACCGAGAATCTCCGCAAAATTAGACAACTCGTCGAGCGGCGTCACGCAAGTGCCGAAGAGCTAGCGCGCACCGAAACACAGCAGCGGATTGCCGAGGCACAAGTCTTGGCCATGCAGGAGGAGCTGGAGCTCAAATCCGCTGAGTACACTCGGACCGAGGCCATGCTGCTTGAAAAGCAGATTCGTTCACCGATCGACGGGATTGTGACCCAGATCTACAAGGACGTTGGCGAATTTATTTCTGCGTCGAATCCAGTTGTCATCAAAGTCGTCAAATTGGATGTATTGCTAGTGCAGTTTGCCGTTCCAGCCAGTGCGGCAATCGAATTTGAAGCTGGCCGGACGGTGCCCCTGAGTATCGGTAGCGAGCAGATAAAAACGGTTGGCGTGATTGAATTTGTGTCCCCCATCAAAGACCCGCAGAGCAATACCGTGCGTCTCAGGATGCGCATCGACAACGCCCAGGGGCAATTTAGCAGCGGAGACACTTGCTGGCTGGCGGTGACGTCGTCGGGCGATGACCAAAAAACGGTTTCACATGGCTACTTCACCAAAGCCAAACCTGACTTGACGACAAAGCAATAGCCACTGGCCTGTGATACACAAAATGTCGCAGGCTCACACATCAATGTCGGAGCTGGACTCGCCTGAGTTCAGGCTGCCAGAAATATTAAAGAACGAAACTGCAATGGAGATCGAATCAGCGTTGGGAGGACGGTTTGTGTTTACTTGCGATGCGAATTCGCCAATCGCTGGACATTCGATCCTGCCTGTATCCGCTTCCGTAGCCGCAGGCATTCCCAGTTCAGCGGGACGTGAGACCGTCGCAAATAAACGTGCCGACGATGTCGACGAGTTGCAGCGCATAGCCGCGCTATTGGAACTCATCTCACGAGTCTCATCGATAAGCTCTCCAGAGAATGCCTGCAAGACGTTGGCCAACGAAATAAAGCTGCGTTACGGTGTTGAGCACGTCGTTGTAGGCTTGTGCAATCGAACGCACGCGGGCTGTGAAGTGGTTGCCATTTCTGACATTCAGCAGATAGACCCCAAGAGCGAGTTCGCGCTCAGAGCTACGTCGGCCGCCAACGAGTGCTTAGCGCGCGGCAGCCATGGTCTCTGGCCACCGGTCGACATCGAAAACCGTCATGCCCTATTCGCTCATCGACAACTAGGCCAATGGCTGGACGACGCCTCCGTGTTAAGCATTCCGTTAACCGACGATCAGCGTCGAGTGCGTGGCGTTTGTTTGCTGGCGGGCAATCGGAAATTGCTGGCATCGGTCGAGCTAGGCAGCTTTCTTCTGGCCGCGAGTACACCGCTAGGATCCGCCTTGGGGCTGATACAGCGGGCGCGTGGCAATCGCTTCGACAGGCTTTTCTTTAAGCTTTGGGAATTTGGCCGAACCAATTCAGCCAAACTAGCGCTGGTGTTGATTTTGTTGGCAGTCTGTGGGTTGCTGGTCCCGTTGCAATACAAAATCGCTTGCGAGTGCGAACTACAACCGATTACTCGGCGGTTCATCGCGGTTCCCTTCGATGCTCGTTTGGAACGCAATCACGTTGCACCGGGTGACTTGGTGGATGCCGGGCAGTTGTTAGCGCAGATCGACGCCCGCGATATCCAATGGGAGTTGTCTGGCAAGCGAGCCGAATCGCATCGCGTCGCCAAGGAATTGGCTGGCTATGTCGCGGCACACGAGTCCGGTAAGGCGGAGATTGCCAAGTTGGAACTGGCGCGTCTGCAGCTCACGATCGATCAGCTCGAAGAGCGCGGTTCCAGTTTGGAAGTTCGCAGCCCGATAGAGGGCATGGTCCTAATGGGAGACCATTCCAAGCTGGAAGGTGTTCCTCTGGAAAAGGGCAAGACACTATTCGAGATCGCACCCTTGGACCGCATGGTGATCGAAGTCGAAATTCCCGAGGACGACGTGCGTTTTGTCCAGCCGGGAATGCAAGCGCAAATACGTTTGGCCGCATTTCCGTTGCAGCCCTTCGCAGGCACGATCGAGCGCTTGCACCCCCGAGCCGAATTGAAGGAGAGCAGAAATGTGTTCATCGCTGAAGTCGCCTGCGATAATTCGAATGGCCAGCTCAGACCCGGCATGCGTGGTAATGCGCGAATTGCCTCAGCGCGGCGGACTGTCGCTTGGATTTGGTTTCACAAGGCCTATGCCGCAACCCTGACGTGGCTCGGATGGTAAGCGACAACAACAATCTGGCAACCTTGAACCTGAATTGCACCAAAATGCAATTGCGGGATGACTTGATTTTTTCGCCTCAGACTCATCGGGGCGAAGTGTTCTATCACATCGAGTGCGTAGAATCGGCTAACTTCTATCGCATTGGCTATGCCGAGTATGTGTTCATTTCACTGTTAGATGGACAGACGACGTTCGCCGAAGCACTAGCACTTGCCTCACAGCGGCTCGCCGCACAGTCGCTCAGTACCCAGCAAGCGACAGCGATCTATTTGTGGCTGCTTGAGAAGGGACTTGGGGCATTTGAGGACGCGGGCGGGAACACCAATCCGTTTGCTTCCCAGACGGGCCGGTTGAAGAAGAGCAGCTCCGCGATTCCAAATCCTTTTTGGATCAAGGTTCCGCTGGGCAATCCAGACAAATTGATTCGCGCCTTGTTGCCGGGGTTTGCTTGGCTGTTCTCTCCCGTCTGCACCGCGGTGGGGGTAGTGCTGATGGTTGCCGCGGCCTGGAGCACCGCGACTAACTGGGATCAGTTCCTATCGGCTTCCGAGATTCTGTTCTCGCCTCGAAACTGGCTGTGGATGACGGTCGCTTGGATAGCGCTAAAAGTGGTGCATGAACTGGCACACGCCTTTGCGTGCCGCCGTTACGGCGGCGAAGTCAGAGAGGTGGGCATCGCCTTTGTGCTCTTTGCACCCCTGGCATACGTGGATGTCACCTCATCTTGGCGATTGCCATCCAAGTGGTCGCGGATACATGTCTCAATTGCCGGCATCTACGTTGAACTATTGGTAGCGGCCGTGGCCGCGTTGATGTGGCAACAGGCTGAATCCAAGTTCGTATCGCACATGTTGTACAACGTGATCGTCATGGCCAGCGTCTCCACCATTTTGTTCAATGCAAATCCGTTAATGCGTTTTGATGGTTACTTTATCTTGTCGGACCTCCTAGAGATTCCCAATCTGTATGCCGAAGGGAGCAAGACGGTTCAGCGGCAAATCAATTGGTTTCTATTCGGCAGCAGTGCCAGAGCGCAGCAAATCCGCAGCTCTGGTCGCTGGTGGGCCGTCGTCGTCGTCGTCGTCGGCTGCTACGGTTGGGCGGCAGCCGCCTGGCGGATCGTGATCTGCGCTTCTTTAGCCATCGCAGCCTCCGTGCTTTTCCACGGCGCGGGCGTCGCGCTGACCATCTTGGCGGCCGCTAGCTGGGTCGGCACACCCGCATGGCAATTCGCCCGCAGCCTAGCCACCCGATACAGCTCCAGTCCAACCCAAGTCTGGCGGGCGATTGCTTTGTCTTCGCTAACGGTTGTGGTCGTCGGCTATGCGCTTTTTCAAATGCCATCGCCGGCGACAGTTTCAGCTCCGGGAGTCGTCGAATTTCAGGATGTGCAGAACCTCAGGAGCCTGACAGGTGGATTCGTAAGAGAGGTTTTAGTTGCCGACGGCCAACAAGTAGTCGCCGGCCAACGCTTGTTACTTCTAGAGAATCCCGAAGTCAGCACGTTGTACCA
>CAKQNH010000528.1 GCA_934255105.1 uncultured Pirellulaceae bacterium | reverse complement strand
GGGGTTTGCAGGAAGCGGGGGGCGAACCTCTCGACGACGGCCTGTGTGATGATCGAACTCGGCCCAGGAGCGAGCAGCCGTGTCTCGCCGTTGGGAAACGTGACGCGAACACCAGAGGCGCTGGCCGCGGCGCCGGCCCGCATGATGGTCACGCGTGCCCACGCGCCTTTGCTGAGATTATCAACCACACGACTCCGGCCGGGAACTTCCTTCAGGCGAGCACTTCGGTAGTCTGCGTTTTCAGTTCGAGTGATCCCGACATTCCTCAATCGATCACGCTGAATGCCGAGGGGGAGGAGCGATTCAAACGCTACATTCCGTTCCCTTCATTTGTCAACCAAATTGACAACTATCCGTTTCCGTTTGTGATCGGCAAGAAGTGTTGGGAGTTTCCCTGTACAATCCCCGACGATTGGCAAGCACAGAACATTCAACAACCCAATAACCCACGAACGGTTGATGACATGTTAGCCGCTATTGATGCGACGGTCATCAAACAGGGAATCGCCGACATCGTGTTTCACCCCCACGGCTGGATCCGTAGCGAACAAATGGCCGAAGTCGTCGATCGAGTCGATGCGAAGTATGGGAAACGGGTCAGGTTTTTGACCTTTCATGAGTGCATCGAACGCATCAACAAACATCTGCTGCTCGATCAGCCCATACGGCGACCCGTCGGTGGCGGTGACAACGGCGTACGTATCGTCGACCTGAATCTAGACGGATTTTTAGACGTGATGATTGGCAACGACGAACGCCGAGTCGCTCGCGTATGGAACCCCGAAAACAACCAGTGGATAGAGATCCCCAGCCCCGTAAAGTTCGTCACCAACGATGCAGACTCAGCGCCAATTGATCAGGGGGTTCAGTTTGGACAACTGGTCGCCGGACAAGGTGCCTCCATGCTAGTCAACAATGACCTGGACCAATCGATCTATCAATTTGCTGACAATCGCTTTGAGCGTAAAGCGTTACCTGAAGAACTGCTTCCATATCGCACCAGTCGCCAAGGTGTCGATCAAGGAGTTCGCTTGCGCGACGTCGACTTGGATGGTATCTCTGAAATATTGATTGCCAATCCAGAGACCAGATTGCTCTTCAAACTCACAAGCGACGGTAAGTGGACATCTAATCCACAGCCGTTTCCGTTTGCCGTGGTGGATGCCGAAGGTGCGGACAATGGGCTGCGATTCATCGACTTAGACAAAGATGGCTATGATGATCTGATTATTTCGAACGCTTCCGAATCAGCGGTTCGCTTGTTTGATGCCGGATCGCAGAGCTTTACGCGCGTCGCCGAACCGGTTGGCGAAATCCCGTTGATTGTTCGCGGCGGTACAAACAACGGAGTCTGGTTTGCTGACGACCACATGTGGGTGCAGAACGAGGACACCAACCGACTGCCCGACGGGGTGGATCGCCGAACGTTTTCGCAATTGATTGGCACCGTCCCTGGCCCACGCGGCTCCGAGTAATCCATGGAATCGATGCGGTAGCGGCCTGGAGATCTGCTGCTACTTAACGCCAAGCGTCGGCTAGAAGGTCAGGCCTCTTCAGGGGAAAAGAGGCCTGCACTCGTTGCACTTACAAATCGGAACGGAGGGCGTTGTCGGAAGTCGGATGGTGATGGCAAAAGAATAGGGGCAAAAGAATGTCTCATCGCAGAAAATTTATCCTGTGCAAATTATTGGCGGACAACTTAGCATGCGTGAACTTGGTCGAGGCAAAGTAGGAGATCGCTGGCTTCATTCTTCTGGCTCCATTCTTTTGCCAATTCCCCAACCGCGCGCCCACGCCAATTAAAAACCCAAAAAGTATCGGCGATCGCGCTAGAAGTTGAGGTGGAACGGAAAGGTGGGCAAGATACGTTTAGCTGAACCCATGCACTGGGAATGCGTCTACTGGGGCTGCAATAGCAACTGCACGCCATCGACGATCACGAAACCATCCGTATCTTGGTTTGTGACCGTGACTGTCACGGAATCGTGGATGCGAAAATCCCCTAGCGAAGACCCACTCTCAATCCCTTTGCGCTGGTCGACGGTCATCTCTTGTTCCACTTCGCCCACGGTGACCGTTACGGGAGTCTTGCTCGAGCGATTGCCCGACGCCACGTAGAGCAACCTCACTTGATAGGTGCCAGGCTTCGGAACCTTGATGTGGAAGGTCACCTGCTTTTCACCCTTGCCGTCGTTGCCATCGTGAAGGTAGGTCGAACCGCAGACAGGAGCCAATGCACCGGAGGTCCACGAACCGGTGATCTGTGCGTCTGCAACATCTGCCACTATGCCGGGCAGCGGCTTGGCTGGCCTTCCAGCAATATGATCACCCCAGATCAATCGCTGGCCGTCGCGTTCCAATTTTACCTTTAGCTCTGCGTAGTCCACATCCTGTACGGCAATATTCTTGGTGATCGCCATCGCGGCGGCGCTGCCTGCGCTTTGTCCCAGAATCATGAATACCGGTTCCATGCGGATCGATCCATAAGCCACGTGTGACGAAGATAGACAACCGGGCACCAGAAGGTTTTCGCATTCATTCTTGTTTGGAACGATGGCGCGGTACGCAACGGGATAGGGCTTTGGACAGCTATGGCCAAACCCGCCTTCATTGCGCACCGTCTGAACTCCGTTCTCCTCCACGACCACTCGCTGACAAAAGTGAGAATCCATCGGGTACGAAGCTAGACCTACTGAATCCTCAGCGACTCGTCGCGATTCGCAGTCAGCCTGGGTGACCACATAGTCAGAAACCATGCGTCGGCCCTCGCGCACATACAATTGGTGAGGCCAATAGCCGGTGTTCGCAAACTCCTGTGGATCGAGTCCCCAGGCTTTGACTCGCTTTTGCAACGCTTCGGGAACCTGGCGGTCGTTAGCCAGGAAGTACATCAGCCCCTGCTGGTAGTTGACGTGATCCTGAAAGATGCCTTCGCGCAGTTCGTACAATTCGTGCAGCGGCATCGGCAAGCCTCGTCGTGGCGACTGGAGCTCAGAGGTCGAACCAGGCTCGTACGTGCCGTCGGGCCAGCGATGGCTGCCACCGACGTAGTCCGACGAGAAACTGCCAGCGTTGTTACTATCCCCTTGCCGCATCTGAACTGGGCCATCGGTCAACGGAGTCGTGGTGTAGTCCAGCCGCCATTCGACGCGATCATCGAAGTTCAGGAAGCGGGCCAGCAATGCGTAGCGACCAACATCGTAAGCGTGAGGCTTGGGGAATGCGATTCTTTGTGCATCGCGCGTGAGCTGGAGCCGGAAGTTGTATGCCTGGACTTTAGAGTCTCCTTCACCTGGTGCACCAGGAGCTTCAGCCGAGATTTCCGGCAGCAAACCCGACGCTGGATCATTGGGAATCACATACGGACTCACTGGCAGCCGGCAAAATTGGTAGACATTGCCCCACGACTGTTCCTGCCATTGTCCCCCCAAAGACTCTTCGTAAGCCGCCGCTGGCTCGCGTCCCACGCGATAGGAAACATTCGCCGCAGCCAGCAGGTCGCCTTCATAGGTGCTGTCTACGAACATGGACGCCCGCACGGTCTCACCGGTTTCCATGGTGGCCGACACCAGTCGGTGACCCTGCATCCCGACGGAACCGAGCGCACGCCCCAGCAGGACTGTCACACCAGCTTCGTCCAGCATTTTGCGGAACAACGCCTCAGCTTCCCCCGGACGATAGTCTCTGGCCTTGCCAATGCGATTGTAGAATTCGAGAGCCAAGCCGCCTATGGAATCCTTTCTCCCGAGATCCGTCGCGGTCAATCCGCCAGAAGTCATTCCGCCAACGTGCTGGTTGAATGAAAGCAAGACCGCAGACTTCCCCTCACGCGCGGCTTGAATAGCGGCCGTCACTCCGGCCGGCGTTCCTCCATACACGGCTACATCGCATTCGATCAACTTTGCCTGGCCAGGCTCGGCTGGTTCGTAGTAGTGTGGCTCACCCGCAGAGGCCATTTGGTAGCCACAGGCCGCATGTAAACCAGCACACACAATGGCGGTCGTTAGCCACAGGGTTCGCTTCAAAAGTTGATTTTGACGAGTCATGTATCTAGGTTTCGTTTCAGTCGCGAGATTGAAGAAAGACTGCGGGGGGAAGCCCCAGTCGTGGTGAAATCGGGAACTCTGGCTGGGACTGTACGCAGGCCCTATGTTAATCACTGCAGTTGCGTATGAGCTACCGCCGCCAGGCTCAATTGTAAACGCATCGTAGCGTCCGTACCTTCCCGTGAGAGGAACTTTCGCGAGACGATCGCTATGGTCGCCAGTTCCAACATTGCCTCTCGATTTGAGCTTACAATAGTTTGCTGCTGATGTTTTCGCCTACCTTTTGATCGTTGGCCTGAAGTTGCTAGCCACTTCAGTCCTTCTATCC
>CAKQNH010000527.1 GCA_934255105.1 uncultured Pirellulaceae bacterium | reverse complement strand
CGATACGCGTGTGAATATTTCCATCCGTGTCAGCCAGCGACGGCAGCTCGTCGGTCAGCGGCTGATAGAGAAACGAGGGGAGCAGTTCGCGCCGCTGCGAGGCGCCCAAGTCGACCCACTGTTCGACCGCAAAGTTCTCAATGGTTGCCGACGACGCAAGCTGTGTGGTATCGATAGTAGCTACGGCGCAGTTGGTCGTCCCTAAGTCGATTCCGACCACGTAGCGGCTGAGCGATTCCGCGAAACCATCCTGTTCCAATGGGTCTTGTTCGAATCCATGCGGCCCGGTGGTATGGCTCACGACTGCGGGGCCTCCGCCTCTTCGCGCTCCTCGCGAACATTGAACTCCAGCTTCCACTGCTGCTCGTCGCGGGTACTCTTGCAATACAACTCGAACACGCCCAGCTCGGACACGCGGCTATGGAAGCGGACTGGCACAAACCCTTCTTCAGGCGGTTCGTCCACATCCAGCGTCAACTCCATCGGGGCGGTCTCGACAAGCTCAGTTTCGTCCCACTCGCGCAGTACGGTTCCCACCGTATCTTGCTTTCGATCGGCGGCAGCGAAGAAGCGAAATTTGGCCTCGCGTCCTACGACTAAACCAATCTCGCGGCCGGGCACGTCGACTTCGCTCCCCTCTTCCATACCAAACGGCACTACACACAGGGCTTGCAGCGGTCGCGGCATACCGGGGATGGCGAGTCCAGCCGATTCGACCCCCACGTAATAGCTGCGCGCAGTGCCGCCACGAATGCGCACACCGCCGAATTGTTTCGTCCATCCGTAGTGCGCAGCACCACGGGCGACCGAAAAATCTAGCCCCTCGGGAGTTCCCAAAATCTGCGGTGCCGGCTCTGCGTCGCTACTGCTCCCGCGCAGCTTGGCAACCGCCTCGCGGACTCGCTGCTGCAGTGCGGACGACTTGAAAACACCGCCGTTGAGCATCAACATCAACCGCGCGTCATCCGGCATGGGGTTGCTGGCTAGAAAGGCTGCCAAGTGTCGCGTGATAGCCGTGTCTGCTTCGAAGGGGAGGCCCAACTCTTGGAAGCCCGACTGCGGCTGGCGCACTGGTCGTTCATCTGCTGAGACCAGCGGCAGGAAGCCATCGACCAGCAGCGTCTGCACCTCTTCACGCGTCAGCTCGACGCTCACGGTGCCGCCGATCAACTTCGATCCGCGACCCAGCAGCGAAACTGTCTCCACCTCTTTGCCGTCGCTCGACAGCAAAGATTCTTTCGCCCGCCGGCAACTGTGCCACAGCGCGATCGACTGCCAAGCGTTGAGTTTAGTTCCCTGCGCGGCGAACTTTTGGGCGACGTGGTGGGCGAGGGCTAGGTCCATATTGTCGCCGCCGACCAGCAGGTGATCGCCCACTGCCAAGCGCCGCAGTACCAGTTCGCCCTGCTCCTGTTCGGCTCGCACGAGGGTGAGATCGGTCGTGCCCCCACCCACATCGCAGACCAGTATGCAGTCTCCCTCGCGGACCGATCTGCGCCACTCGTCGCCCGATTGTTCCAACCACTGATAGACGGCCGCTTGGGGTTCTTCCAACAAGATGAAATCGACCGGAAAGCCCGCAGCCAATGCGGCTTCGCGAGTCAGCTCGCGCGCGGCCATGTCGAACGAGGCGGGGACGGTCAGCGTTACCAATTGGTTTGAGAACGGCGAGTCGGGGAACTGCAACTGCCACGTGTCGATCAACTGCCGGAGCAGCAATTTGCAAGCTGCCACCGGAGAAAATTTAGCCACGCTGTCATCGCTGCCCCAAGGTAGTATGTTCGCATGTCGGTCGACCCCGGCGTGACACAACCAACTCTTGGGTGCCGCAATGGTCCGCTCGGGCCGCTCCGCTGAGATAGTGCGCGCATACATGCCTTGCACCGTCGGATAGTCGGGCAGCTCAGGTACTGCCAGCGCTCCTGATGCAGCCTCTTCTTCGGTCGGGACGTACAGAAAGCTGGGCAGGTTGGGGGGAGATTCGGTTTGCTGCGGCGCGGTGGCCTGCTCGATCTGCAGCAGTTCGATAGGCAACTTCTGTTCGGCTAATTCCGAGTATGCGAAGACGCAGTTGGTGGTCCCCAGGTCGATACCAATAGAAAATTTTTTCATGTCAGGCTTCAATGTCAGGCGTTGTTTGTCGAACGCTTAAAAAATCGTTGGCAGGCCGGCCACTAATTCACGTCGACTTCTACGGGTGCGAGAACGAGAGCATCGGTGGCTTGTCCGTTCCACTTGGGCAGCTCGCACCGCGTGGCTTGCCAGCCGCGATGTGCAATGGTGCCGCTGGTACCCTGCGATTTGCCAACCAGTCGCAAGCGGGCGGGTGAAGCGCTGCCATCGATCGCCAGGCTGTCACCTTCAGCGCCCGACGAAAGCGGTTCGATAGCGAACATGCGTGTTAGCGATTGTCGACAGTCGCGCAACACCTCGCGGGCGGCAGCGCCAATCTGTGCGTCTTCAAAGCCATCGAGCGATTCGTGGACCAAGTCCAGCAGTCGCGCCTCGCGCTGTAACGTACTGAGTAGCGTCAGCGCCTCGCTACGAGCGCTCCCCGCTGGCTTGGCCGGCTGCTTGGCGTCTGGCTTGCCAACGGCAACAGTGGACTCGCTCGCAGCAGAGGCTGGCGCTGCGGCGGGCGCGTCGGCGGCGGGGGCTTCCAGCAGCGCCACGCGCAATCGCTCAGCCTGCTGCCGGTTGAATAGAGCTGCGAAAAAAGCTCGAAAAGCTACTCCCAAGGCCATTGCCTAGTTCCTCATTCGTGTTCGTGTTGCTGCAACAGTTATTTTTGGCTCGATGCTCAACTAGTGAACTAATAGAGCTGGGTCGGTGCCCAGGGTGCCTTCGATCCGGGCCAGGTATTCGTCCGTCTTGAAGAACTCCAGTCGCTGGTTGGCCTGCTCGATCCGCGCCTCAAGATCCATTCGCTGGACCACCTCTTGGTGAGTCGACTTGGTACAGAACTGCTTCAAGTAGCGGCGATGGCGCTGCCACAGCCTGATGTCGGCGGCGCGTTTGGCGGTGAGTCGCTCGCGATACCACATGCTGCTGAGCATTGCTTCGCGCGAGAATTGCTGACGCACTTCGGGCGAATCCAGAGTCAGGCCGTTGTAATTTCCCTCAACCATGATCGACAGCAGAGCTTGCAGAGGCGGACAGGCACATTCGTAACTGCCGTCGGTAAAGTATTGACGGGCCACCTTTTGCTGCGACTCGACAATGTGATCGACCCCATCGGCAAAGCCTTCTTCGTCTTGTGTTTCAGGGCATAAAATGCGCGAGTCGAAGACCTTGTCCGGGTTGTCAAACATCCGTCCAAAGAAATGCCGAACAAAGCGTCGATTGATGCGGTAACCCAGGCGGCTGGCCAGAATCTTCCGCCCTTCGTACGAATAGTCCTGCATTTGCTCCAACAAGCCCTCTTTGATCAGCCACTTGGGATCCCGTTCGTTGGGGGTCATGCGGCACCATAGCTCGGGGACCAGCAGGCTGATGTCATGTCCTACCTCGACCTCGCTGCCGACAAAACCTGCGGCCGTAGAGAAGCCACCTAGATCCGTCAGAATCATACTGACGAGCGTGGCGTTCAAATCGTGGATCGGCAGCAGCGCATTGAATGGTCCCTTGGTGAGAGCACCTTCGCTGCCAGCCCCAGTGGTGGAGGGACTCTTGCCTGTCAACGAACAGATGTAGTCCATGAACAGCTCGGGGAGCTCTTGATAGTGGATCGGATTGTAGACGGCCAGCGACCTTATGCCGGCCTCCTTATCGGGTGGGTTATTGCGACGCCCCGATAGCACAGATGCGACGGGCAGGTGGACCGCTTCTTCGCTGGACAAGCCGCGGTACAATCGCACGCTGCGTCCGGCGATATAGGTTTCATCTGGGGAGCTTAAATCGGGTCGGTCCTGCAGGTAGCGTGGGTTCTTCGACGGCTTGCCGTCCACTAGACGCGGGTGCGCCGAACTAACAACGTACTGAGAATCCGACTCCAAGAAGTCCTGCAGCATGTCCTGCATCGGCTGGCTGAAGGTGTCGAAATTCAACACATCGTCGACGATCGCCTGGGTTGTGGGTCGATCGAGCGGTTCAAAGTTACAGAAGAAATTGCCGTCGCCGGCGATATCCATTTCTGTCTGTCTGTCCAGTCCGCGATGGACGGCATCATCGGGACGCTGGAACAAACGGTACTCGCAGTTGGCCACGAATTTGTAGCTGTCGGACGAATCAAAATCGCCTTGCAGAAAACGCCCCGGAACGACGACGGAGGCAGTGATGTCGTCTTCGAGTTGCACTTTGTAGGCGGCGGCAAAATCCTGACGCAGCTTGTACGTTTGCCAACGTCGCTGGCTGTCCAAGCCGACTCGCAGGTACATCC